>CAZIXY010000123.1:0-9386 GCA_964543315.1 uncultured Desulfobacteraceae bacterium
TATTCATAAAGCGTCTTTCCTTCATCTGTCAGATGAATCCTGCGGCCCCTTTTTTTGAACAATTTCAGATTGCAATAATCTTCGAGGGATTTGACCTGTGCCGTCACGGCCGGTTGGGTGATGAAGAGATCACTGGCAGCCAGGGTGAAGCTCAGGTTTTTTGAGGCATGATAAAAGTATCGAAGCTGATTAAAATTCAGCATTTTTCTATCACCTCCAATAAAGTTTCCTTGAAAATTCCATATGTTAAGGTGATTATATGCCCAGAATAAGGAATTTTTATAGATGATTGTAATTTATAAGAAAAATTTATAGATAACATAAAAAAATTGAAATTGACAGAATATTATGAATAGGTCAATCTTCTTATTTATGTTGACAACTCCGTCCCGAAATCCCGCTGGCATGAGCGTGTCGATCATAAATAGAATGCTGGATGTGCAGCGTTTTTGCGATTTATTCTTTTCATTTTATTAAGCCGTTCGTTTTGTATCTTTTCATTGATGTGCGAGGTTAAGCGAGATCTTTTCATAATAATGGTCCATTGAATTATTTTGGATTCACCCGGGTTGTTTCAGTGGTTTTTTTTAAACGTCAACATTTAAAGGGAGGGATAAAAATGGCTGGTGAAAATGAAGGAAGATTTCCGGATCCGCACGAGTTTCAGGTTCCTCCGGAACTTGAAGGCTGGGAAGAGATGTACCCATCACACTATCTGTTTTCCAAAGAGAGGGGAGAGTGGGAGAGTGGTCAATTCTGGTATCAGGACAAGATCCATGCACCGGAACCCATGCCCCCGCTGGACCTGATTTTTCAGGAGGCATGGCAGATCTCGCTATCGCAATACACGACCAGAGTGTTTTGCATTCCACCGGCCCAGGGCATTGCCCAGAGGATGGTGGGGCCTTACATGTACATTTGTGCTATTGCCCCGCCACCCGATGAAGTCATCGGGGAGAAGGCCCAGAATTTTGAAAAGAGGGTGTTCTATGTATTTGAGCATTACAATGAGTTATGGGACAAGTGGCTTACAAAATTCAAGGCGCTCGGCAAAGAGATGGAAGAGGTTGTGGTCCCAAAGGAACTTCCGAAATTTGTCCCCGAAGATCAGGTCCTTCCCGCGCCCACGGGCTACTATGTATCCTACGACCTTATCGAGGCGTTTGATAAACTCGTCAACAAGATGTTCAAGGGATGGCAGTACCACTTTGAAATGCTGAACCTGACCTACCTTGCCTATCTCATGTTCGGTGATGTATGCAGGAAGCTCTTTCCCGGAATTAGTGAGAGTTCCATCGGCAAGATGGTGGCCGGGGCCTATGTGTCCATGTTCCGCCCCGAGGAAGAACTCTGTCAGCTGTCGAGATTAGCCACTTCCTTGACCGGCGTTGCAGACGTACTTAAGGGCGATGGGACAGCCGATCAGAAGATAGCGGAGCTCGAAAAATCAGAAGACGGGCGGAAATGGCTTGAGGCATTTGAAAAGGCCAAAGATCCTTGGTTCTACGTATCATGCGGCAGCGGCTGGTTTCATTATGAGGGGAGCTGGATAGACAGCCTGGATATTCCTTACAGCTATATCAAGAGTTACGTGGAACGTCTGGAAAAGGGAGAGACGATCGAGCGGTCTCTGGATGAGGTGGACAAGGAAAGAGATGAGACTGTTGCCAAGTATCGTGAACTGATTCAGAGCGACGAAGACAGGGATGCCTTTAACAATGCCTACAATACGGTCAGGACCATTTACAAGTACGCTGAGGACCATCTCTTCTGGGTAGAGCACTGGTTCCATACCATCTGGTTTTCCAAGATAAGGGAGTTCGGCAAACTGCTGGTTGATAACGACATGATAAATGAGGTGGATGATATATTTATGTTCAACCGTTATGAGATACCCGAGATCCTTACCGAGGTGGTCACCGGTTGGGCCCTGGGTGTGGAGATACCGCTAAGGGGCGATTATTACAAGGCCAAGGTTGACAAACGAAGAAAGATCCTGAAGGCGGCAGGCGAGTGGAACGCGATTCCGGCGTTAGGTGTCCCGCCCGAAGAAGTGGCAGAGCCTTTCACCATCATGCTCTGGGGTGTTACCACCGACAAGGTCAAGGAATGGCTAAAAGGCATGGGTGAAGTCAGTGTTGAGGATGTGTCTGAGCTTAAGGGTTTTGCTTCTTCGGCAGGTGTTATCGAAGGTCAGGCCCGGGTGCTTAAGCTCCTCAAGGAGATTGTGGATCTCAAAGAGGGAGAAATCATGGTATGTCCCACCACTAACCCATCCTGGGCGCCTGTATTCACCAAGATAAAGGCGGCGGTGACGGATATCGGAGGGCTTACAAGCCATGCCGCCATAGTGTGCAGGGAATATGGGGTCCCCGCGGTTACCGGTACAGGAGTATCCACAACGGTCATTAAAACCGGAGACACTATCAGGGTTGATGGCGATACCGGTGTGGTAACCATTGTTAAAAGAGTTTGATTTATAGCAAATGGAGTTTGGGTTAACGGAGTATTGGGAGCATGGCCTAACTTGATGATTCCAATACTCCAGAACTCCGACACTCCTGCCGGAGCCAAGTTTAGATTTAGATGGAGGACTAGATGGATTATATCCTTAATTTTGAGGACTTAGATAAAAGTTCACTGCAAAGCGTCGGGGGGAAAAATGCCAGCCTGGGAGAAATGATCAAGGCCGGTATACGTATTCCACCCGGTTTTGCCGTGACCACCGACAGCTACCTCGTTTTTATAACGGATTCTGGAATAAAGGATAAGATATTTGCTATCCTCTCTAATATGCCTCTTGATGATGTAGAATCCCTTAATAGGGCGAGTGCCGAAATTCAGGGATTGATCAATAATACGTATTTGCCGGACGAAATAAAGTCCGCTATAAGGGATTGGTATTCCCTGCTTTGCGATAAATGCTCGGTTGAAACCTTGCCGGTAGCGGTTCGTTCGAGTGCAACGGCCGAGGACCTGCCCACGGCAAGTTTTGCCGGGCAGCAGGATACATACCTCTGGGTCGAAGGAATAGAGAAGGTTGTTGACAGTGTCCAGAGGTGCTGGGCTAGCCTGTTCACACCACGAGCCATAGATTACAGAAATAAGAATAATTTCCCTCATGAAAAGGTATTGATCAGCGTCGGCGTTCAAAAAATGGTCAATTCAAGAGCTGCCGGGGTTATGTTCACAATTAATCCGACCGACGGCGACCCGTCCAAGGTCGTCATTGAAGGCAGCTGGGGGTTGGGAGAAACAGTGGTAGGGGGGACAGTAAACCCTGATAAATTTGTAGTGGACAAGGTAGTTATGGAGACCAACGAAAAAACCATATCGGCCAAGCATATAAAATGCGTTTATGATCCCGATAAGGGTCAGGTGGCTAATGTAGATGTGGAACCGTATATGCAATCAAAATGCTGTTTGGAGGATCAGGAAATAAAAGAATTAGCAAGGATAGCCGGCAGAATCGAAAAACACTATGGCCGTGCCATGGACATTGAGTGGGCCATTGATAATGACCTTTCTTTTCCTGAGAGTGTATTCATTGTACAGGCCCGCCCGGAGACCGTCTGGAGTCAGCGTAAGAAGGAGTCCGTTATAGGTAAAAAGAGCGGTTACCAACTGCTTATGGAACAGGCAATGAAACGTATTAAGATTCCAGGATAAAATGGCCTTATCCATAGATGTTATTTGTATACGAATTGAGCGATAAATTTCAAATTCTTTACTTCCGCGGAGGCGGGAGTTCAGTTAGGGTACTTTATGGATTACCGTATGAGCAGGAATGACGAAAACAGGAAATTCCGTTAATTAAACGAGTACAATTCAACATAAGATTTTTCGCTCAAGTGAAATTTGTACCGAGTAACTTATAGCATGATGAAAAATGTTTTGTTTAAAAAAAATAAAAAATAGGGGGTAATAATTTTTATGAAAAGCATGAGGGATTTTGTCAAACAGGCTGAAGAAGAAGGCATGCTTCACCGGATTAAGGCGGAGGTGGATTGGGATCTGGAGTTGTCTCATATTGCAAAGATAAATGAGGAAAAACATGGTCCGGCCCTTCTCTTTGAGAATGTTAAGGATTATGATTCTCCCGTGATCACCAGTGTATGCACCACCACGGAAAGGCTTGCTTTGATTATGGGTATGCCAAGGGATTCGACTTTAGTCGATATCATGAAGCTATGGGTGGATAAAAATGAGAATGAGGTTCCACCCAGTTTAGTTGAAAGTGGTCCTTGCAAAGAAAACATCATGACGGGGGATGATGTGGATCTTTTCAAATTCCCCGTACCAAAATTCTATCCTTTAGACGGCGGACGTTTTTTCGGGACGGCTCACTTTGTCGTTACGAAAGACCCTGAAACAGATTGGGTCAACATCGGGACTTATAGACTTCAACTACTTGACAAGAACCATTTGGGGACACAGTTCATAAAAGGCAAACACTCCGATATCATGCTCAAAAAGTATCAGGCTATGGGAAAACCCATGCCTGTAGCCGTGGTAGTGGGATGTGATCCGATCCTGTTCCTTATGGGCGCGGCCCGGCTGTCAGCCTTTGAGTCAGAGTACGATTTGGCCGGTTCCATACGCGGGGAGGGTATAGAGGTCGTCAAAGCGGAGACAAATGATCTGCCCGTGCCGGCTACGGCCGAGATAGTTGTTGAAGGTGAGGTGGATGCCGATAAGTTCATGGAAGAAGGCCCCTTTGGCGAATATACGGGTTATTATTCCGGCGTGGGGACAGATCCTCGGAATTTTATTGACGTAAAATGTATTACGTACCGCAACAATCCAATATTTTGGGGGACAACCGTGGGGAGGGCCGTAACGGATACACACATGACTATGGCGCTTACCTACGGGGCGACACTGTGGCAACAGCTCGTGGCCATGAAAATACCCGGAATAAAAGCCGTTTATTGTCCACCGGAAGGTTCGGGGAGATTTTTGGCCATCATATCCGTGAAGCAGATGTATCCAGGGCATGCCGACCAGGTACTTACTGCCGCCATCTCAACTGAAATGGGGGCCTACGGCCTTAAAACGGTTATTGTGGTGGACGAAGACATTGATCCTTGGGATATCCCCAGGGTCATGTACGCCCTGAGCTTCAGATTTCAGCCCAACAGGTCGCAGGTCATTAAGAGGGGTAGGTCGACGCCGCTGGATCCATCTCTCCCGATAAACGCCAGGGAAATAACCGGCAGGCTGCTCCTGGATGCCACTATCCCCTATGATTGGAAGGAAAAACCCATACCTATTGAGCTTGATCCTGAATTGGTTAAGAGGATTGAGTCCAGATGGTCCGAACTGGGGCTTTAAAGAGAATTGCTAAAGCAGTTTTATAACAAGGAGTTTGTATTATGCCGGAAAGCAGTCTGTTAGATGGCAAAAAAGTGCTCGCTGTGGATGATGAACCTGATATTTTGGAAGCCTTGGAAGAGCTTCTCTCTATGTGTGATGTTGAAAAGGCATCCTCTTTTGGAGAAGCAAGAACTCTGTTGGAATCCCGGGATTTTGACATAGCAATTCTGGATATAATGGGAGTTGACGGCTACAGGCTGTTAGAAATCGCTAATCAAAGAAATATAACTGCCGTTATGTTGACGGCCCATGCCTTCACACCTGATAATCTCGTAAAATCCATCAAAGAAGGAGCCGCTTCGTATCTTCCGAAGGAAGAGCTATCGAATATTGCAACCTTCCTGAATGATGTATTGGAGGCCAAGAATAAGGGAGAAAACACGTGGGGTCCTTGGCAGGAGAGACTGCCTACATCCTATTTTGAAAAGAGATGGGGCGCGGCCTGGCAGGATACTGACAAGGAATTCTGGGAAAAATTCAGGGCGAGCATTAAAGACAGGGTGTCTAAAACGAAGAAAAGCGATTAGTTGGACTTCGATGGGGTTAAAAATCTATTGGGCCTTCATGGTGACTCGTTGTTTGCTGTTGGTATAAATGACGGGCATATAATAATTTTCAGATAAAAATATTTTCAATAACGTATTTCGCAATCAAAGTTTTTAAAGGAGGTTTTAAGTGAAACCAGTTCGTTACGATCACGCAGAGACAGAGAAGAATTTGAAAGAGGGGTACTGGGACAAAACCATTTTGCCGGACTACTGGGACAGAAATGCAAGACAGTGGCCTGACAAAGAGGCCCTGGTAGATTCATTAGGTAACAGGCTCACATGGGCACAGGCAAAGCAGAAAATAGACAGGATCGCCTTTGCGCTTATCAAAGACCTAAAGCTGGAAAGGGATGCCACTTTGATGGTCCAGGTGCCCAACTGCGTGGAGCAGGTACTCGTGCGTCTAGCCTGTGAAAAGGCAGGGATTTTATCGATACCCGAAATGACCACCTTCCGCCAGACCGAGCTGGCAGATATAGCCGCACGGACAGGGGCGGTTGGCATTGTCATCCCCAAGGAATATCGAAAATTCGATCACTACAAAATGGCCAAGGAACTGCAGGATAGTAGGCCGGACTTGAAACATATTATTGTTGTCGGTGATGATATTCCTGAAGACTGCATCTCCCTGAAAAAGATACTGGAGCGTCCCTATGAGCAGGAATATGACTCTATTGAGTTTGATGCAAGGAAGCTTGATGCTGTTGAAGAGGTAGGTTTTTTGATCACGACGACAGGAACTACGGGGCTTCCTAAGCTTATCGAGCATCGAATAGCGGCCCGCGAAATATGGACGGCAAAGTCCCATGTCAGGAACTGGAAGCTCGGACCTGATGACAGTGTACTTGCCATTGCACCCCTTGCCGGTGCGGCAGGGGGAACCCCTGCGTATGTAACCGCGCCGGTTGGCGGCGCCAAGATTGTTCTGGAGTATCAGTATCGGGGGGAAGAGACCCTCGCGTTCATGGAAAAAGAGAAGGTGACGCTCATTGCCCTGGTCCCGACCCAGTTGGCAAGACTCCTTGAGTTGCCTTTGGACAAATATGATCTATCCTCCATGCGAATCATCAAGACCGCCGGGGGATACCTGCCCCCTCCACTGGCCAAGGAGGCCGAAGAAAGGTTTGGCTGTCCCATACTGGGCACTTACGGCACTCAGGATACGGGGTCTATATCGGGTGTTCCAATAGATGCCACGGAGGAGCAAAGGTATACGACCGTTGGCAGACTGCATCCGGGAATCGAGATAAAGGTATTGGATGATTCAGGGAATCCGGTTCCGACCGGAGAGGTTGGAACTATCTGGTTCAAAGGGCCGGGCAACTCTATCGGTTATTACAAAGATATTGAGAAGACCATGAATGAGGCCTTTGACAAGGAGGGTTTTGCAACACCTGGTGATCTGGTAACGGTCATGGATAACGACTACATAAAGATAATGGGCAGGAAGAAGAATATCATTATACGGGGAGGGCAAAATATCTATCCCAAAGAAATTGAAGATTACCTTCTCTCGCACAAAAAGGTGACAAATACAGCTGTCGTGCCCATGCCTGATCCTGAAATGGGAGAGCGGGCGTGTGCCTTTGTGACACTTAAAAAGGGAGAGCAGTTTACATTTGAGGAGATGATTGATTACCTGAAGACAAAGAAAATCGCCCCGTTTAAGCTCCCCGAGAGGCTGGAGATATTGGAGGCGCTTCCCCTTGTGGGTGAAAGCGGCAAGATAGACAACAAGGCAATGGTCAAAATGATTACGGATAAACTCAAGGAGGAAGGTAAAATTTAGATATTAGAAAACAGAGTCCTCATTTTAGGCATAGCTTTTGCGGGTGCTTATAGTATGGAAATTGAAATAAAGAGGCACAAGGCCTAAGGCATAAGGCTGAAGGCCCTGTGCCTTTGGTTTTGCACCAACCGGCTGGGTAGTGGAAGGATATTTTGCGGATGAATGAAATTATTATTATCCTGGTAATGGCAGAGGAGAAGTGGGAAGAAGCTGATTACTTGCGTCAACAGATAGAATCGCGTGGTTATAAAGCGAAAATAATGGATATAGGTTTGTTGAGAGAAGCTCAGGGGAGCTGTGATATTACCCGTGAAGAGGTTATACTGGCCGGCGGTCAGACGCCTGAAAAGGTGGCACTCATAACTGACAGGGGAAAACGAATGCCGGTCATGGTGCAAGGTGCCGGCCAGAAGGTCAGGGATCTGTTTTCGAACGGAAAGTTATCCGGGCTCATAAGCATTGGCGGTACTACCGGCACTCGGATGGCAACAAGTATTATGAGATCGGTACCCTTTGGAATACCGAAGTTTGCCGTCTCCAGCACGGCGGCTCTCCCGGGACTTGCCTCAAGGTATATAGGTACGGCAGACATAACTTTGATGCACTCAGTAGTAGAGATCGCCGGGCTTAACAGCATGATGAAAAATGTCCTTGCCAGGGCCGCAGGTGCCATTTGTGGGATGGTGGAAGGTTCCAGGGATGTCCTGATATCTTATCCGGAGGAAGATGAAAAACCTTTGATAGCCATGACCCATTTCGGCCTCTGTGAAGAATGTGCCGTCAATATCCGAAAAGGGCTTGAAAAAAAAGGATATCAGATCATTGGTTTTTCCGCCGCCGGTATCGGTGACAGGGCAATGGAAGAAATAATAGAGACAAAGAATATTTTTTCCGCTGTTATTGACCTGGCGCCGGGTGGGGTGGGTGAAGAGCTTCTCGGTTTCAGTCGGGCGGCGGGTCCTACAAGGCTCGAGGCAGCCGGCAAAAAGGGAATCCCCCAGGTTATCGCTACGTGCGGAGTAAATTTCGGATCCCCACTCAAGCGCAAGTATAAACCGGAATATGAGAAACGAAAAAAGTACGATTATGATTCGTCCCGCACCTTTTTAAGATTATCTCACGAAGAGCTGAAAGAGGTAGCGGATACCATTGCCGAAAAACTCAACATGGCTCAGGGTCCGGTTAAGGTGCTTGTCCCATTGGGGGGCTGGTCATCTGTTGATAACAAAGGGACATCTTTTTATGACGGTGAAGCGGATAATGTATTCGTGACCCGACTTAAAGAAAAATTGAGGAAGGGTATTGAGATGAGGGAGGTGGATGCGGATCTGGAGACCGCCGAATTTGCCGCTGAAGTTGTCGATGCCTTAATGGAAATTGTTTAATGGATAAGGCATTTGAAAAAGTCATCAGAGATAGAGTGAGACCCTTACTCGAAAAATCAAGGGACGGAGACTGGGAACACACCCTGCGGGCGGTTGAATACGGGAGATATCTGTTAAAGCACGAAGAGGGAGAGGAAGAAATCGTAATTCCAGCCCTGTATCTGCATGATATTGGGTGGGGCAGGGTCAATTTTGATGATTTCCGTGAGGCTTCTCCCGACAGGAAAAGAAAAACCAGAAGCCTTTTCATGCACATGAAACGCGGGGCGGAACTTGCGGGGCAGATAT
>CAZIXY010000124.1:0-9352 GCA_964543315.1 uncultured Desulfobacteraceae bacterium
GGCCTCTTTTCAAAAGCCGCATAGGATGACATCTTATGGAACTTTAGTGAGGCCTTATCTTTTAGTCCTGGACAGCCCCAGAAGGGACTCTTTCTCGTGGCATTTGTCTTGATTGTCTGTCACAGGCCGAACCTGTGCGGGAATGGGGGCGTTCGACTCTCTCGGTAGAAGTCTGAATGCGCAATTTGAAAAGAGAGCGCCATGGTCCATACACGGCACGTAAGGATAAAGTTTAAAAGGCTCGACATAATAGAGGAATAGCAGGGACATGAGGTCTCAAAATAATCTCAGAGGGTTATCCTTCATACCGGTCTTGGTATTTGCGGCGTTCCTTTTGATGGCATCGGGCCTTGCCAGGGGTGCAGAACTGCTTGAAAATGTGATTCCTTTTCATACCGGTGAAAAACTGACATTTCAGGCCAGATGGAGTTTTATAATTGTCGGGGAGGCGGTTTTGGAGGTGATGCCTCTCAAGAGAATAGGCGGTACCAGCAGGAGACATTTTTTGATGACGGCAAAGACCAACAAATTTGCAGACGTTTTCTACAAGGTCCGGGACAGGATAGATGCCTATACGGATACAGGTATGACCCATGCTGTTTTCTATAAGAAGAGGAAGCAGGGAAAAAGCAAGAGGGATGTGCTCGTGGATTTCGATTGGGAAAAAAAGGAGGCCCGGTACTCAAATTTCGGAGAAAAGCGAAAGCCCGTTTCCATTTTACCCGGTTCCTTTGACCCCTTGTCCGTTTTCTATGCATTTCGCCTTCGTGAACTGAAAGAGAATCTCGAGATCAGGATTCCGGTAACGGACGGCAAAAAGTGCGTTATGGGGACGGCGAAGGTAATAAGGAGGGAAAAAATCACGCTGCCGTCAGGGAAGATCTACGACACATATCTGGTAGAGCCGGAGCTCAAGCACATCGGGGGTGTTTTCG
This sequence comes from uncultured Desulfobacteraceae bacterium, assembly GCA_964543315.1. Taxonomy (GTDB): domain Bacteria; phylum Desulfobacterota; class DSM-4660; order Desulfatiglandales; family Desulfatiglandaceae; genus JAFDHL01. The sequence continues at coordinate 936 of CAZIXY010000124.1, forward strand.
AGAAAAGCAAAAAGGCAAAACTGAAGATATGGGTAACGGCGGATGCCCGGCGAATGCCTGTAAAAATAAAGAGCAAGGTAATAGTCGGGAGTTTCGTAGCGGAACTGGTTAAGGCTGAAAGAGCCGGTCCTGATTCAGGGATTCAGAATTAAAAGTATTATCTTTGATTTGCCGGACTACCCGGCAAATCAAAGAAGCGGGTCTATTTTTGCCATTCAGCAGCAAAGATTTTTTCGATCCTGTTAATCTGGCTGAGGTCAATTTTCAGGGCCTTGGCAACCTCTTTGTACAGCGTGGCCCTGTCACTGTTTTCCGAATCAACAAGGCCTTTCAGATCCCTTTTATCCTTAAGACCTAAGCCCCCGGTGTTTCCCAAGGAGACGTAGCCGTTGCCGCCCTCTTTTAACATTCCTTTCTCGTAATACGGTTTCATCTGAGCATACCGCGCCTTCATTTTTGCTTTCAAGGCCCGGATTGTGGGATTGGAAACCGTCGTCACTTCATCTGCCCAGGCATTCAAGCTAAAAAGCGCAAAGAGTGTTTTCTGTAGGAGTAAATTCTTCAAGGATGACCCTTTGTCAGCACCTTTGCGGTCTCTGATGTCATCCACAATTTCTCCTGCAACCGATTCCACTTTTTCCGCCGGAAAATAGATATTTACTGTGACGCAGGAAAAAATCAGCAGTGTGAATAAGGCTCCTGCCGCACATAAGGTTTTTCGATAATTTTTCATATTGACCTCCTGTAAACGTTCTATTTAGTGTCCATCCAGAAATGGCCCTTTTTCACAATCTCAGCGTCAATCGGCGGGATTCGTTGTGCGACGTACTACAGTACGTCTCCGCCTAATCCCTTGATTTCCTTGATCTTGTAAAAAATTGCTCATTTCTGAATTGGACACTTGATAGTCCCCTTATTTCATTAATGGATGGGCACTATTTAATCACAGGCCCTCTGCCTCCGGACGTAACACGTTTGATCCTTTTGACCATATCTTTGAATCTGATACGGTTATCAGGGTTTTGGTTTACAATATTTACACCGGAAAATCTACCCCTTTCTACCAAATACTCCTTGTCTCCCTTTCTGTTGGTGCCGTTGACCCTGAAAACATCATTTTCCAGAGATGCCTTTACACCGATCTTGTTATAGGGAAATTCCTTGAAAAGGACAGTAAAACTCCCTGCCAGTCCCCTGAACGGGCTTGCCCCTCCGCCTATCTGGGCAATATTGTCCACCGCCTTTAAACTGATCATTTGTCTGACGCCCTCTTCAGGGACCGTTTCCAGCAACAGATCAAATTTTTGGGGCTGGCCATAGGTAATCTCAATATCATTGATATATCCCTCCAGGATTCCTTCAATCTTCCCAAATGTGGTTCCTGTTGTGATCGTTTCCAGGTTCAGATGTGTCAGCAGCGCGCTCAGTTTATAAACCGGGAAGGAGGTAAATATCCCTGATACTCCGAGATCGGATAATACTATCTCGCCGTCAAAGGCCTTTGTGATTATCACACCGGTTGTTTTGAGCGTATTGCGTTGGAGAATAATGGGATCCAGCCTCCCTATGACGGTTCCCTGTATCGGGTGTTGGAGTATTTTTGACACGAGGGGTTCGATCTCGACAGAGTTGATGGCAAGGCTTGTGTCTATTGATAGGGCGGGGCTGAATATATCCCTCCCCGACAACGGCCCCAAAGTTACTTTCCCGCCGGGGACCATGAGCTCGGTGGGCGATTTCACAAATAATGAGTTCGGTCCGGCATCCAGATTGAGCGCGATCGACTGTTTCGGAATAAAGGGCATAGCAATGGAACTGATTGACAGCGACCCTCTTATGGTATCCCTCGCTATTTCTGTTTTAAGGGTTTGATACCAGACCGGCAGGTCGAGATCGATACCTTCGAAGGACAGGCCCTTATCATCCATTGAAATTTTTCCGTCCTTCCAAGCGCAGTGTCCGGAAATCTCCCAGTCCTTGCCCTTGCGGATCAGATCCAGATCTGCGGAGATTTTCCCATCTATTTTCAGGGCCTTTAGAATAGGTTTTTCGGAGTTAAAGGGGTCCAGCACGAAATGCCTAAATGCCGGTTTCAGAGAGGTTGAAGGGATGTGCAGGCCCAGTTGCAATTTTTCGCCTCCCTCCCGGTGAAGGAAGACTCCATGGATATCGAGAGCCAAAATATTCTTTAACCCGATCCTGAATTTTGATAACTGTAAATTTTTTTTTGAAGCATTGTATGCTCCCTTGAAAGAAGAGGAGAGCGGGTTTTTGTTGACGTCCATATAGAAACGGTCGTACAGGATTTCTCCCTTGTCTGCTTTAAAGGAGGCATTGCCGATTATCTGACGTGTTGCCGGATTAAACTTTCCTTCCGCCTCGGCATAAAGTGACAGACCTTCTCCCGCACAGGTGGAATCCGAGTTTTGAAAATTTATATCATGAAAATCAAGTCTCGATGTTATGAACCAACTTTCTCCCTGTTTCTTGATGGCAGCGAGTTCGAATGAATCCAATAAACTGAAGTGCCAGCCCGAAGGAAGGATATTAAATGCCAGGGCCGACTTCATTAATTGTGTCTTATGCCCCTTGATTGTTACCGCTAACTGTTGCCCTTCAAGCCCTAATGTGAACACAAGATTGGCGGGTAGCAACTTTTCAATCCGTTTTTCGGAGGGAAGAGAGGACTTTTTATAGACCCCTATTTCATCTATCAGGATCTCGATGCCCAACGGCTTTTCTGGATGAAGATGAGCGTTTAACCTGCCTTTTAATTCAAAAATGTTCCTCATTGTCAGGTGAAATCGGGGAGCATGAAGCCGACGTTCAGGCAGATCAAAACTTCCCTCTGATTTCAGGTAAAGGTCAAACGGGGTGGATTTTTTTTTATTTTGTTGTTGCAGTGACACACCCTCAAAATTGAGATCTACAGGCTCGAAAGAGAGCATCTTATTGTGGAGATTGTAAATTATGTTCGCTGTTATGGCCACCCCTTTCACGTGTGCATCAGAGCTTTTAAGGGTTGCGTCTTTTGCGGTCAACCGGGCCCTTATTTCAGGATCAGTAAAAGATATGGCCTGGTCCGTAGTCATATGGAGGTTGGGGGCGATGAAACTCAATTGTTTGTCAGGCCATTTTACCCGGGTACTGCAGGAGATTTCTACAAGATGATCGGGAGTGATGTGGGCATTGACTCCTTCAAGACGGATATCCTGATTTTTCAGTTGGATTGAAGCATCACCGTTTGTCAGTTGTCCATGTTGGAACCTTATGTCCCTGAAAAAAAGAAAGGCTATAAGTTTTGCAAAGATGCTGCCACCGGTCGAGGGGCTCTTGGGCTTTGGACGGAACTCCGGCAGGCGCATTTGTTGAGACAAATTCAAGGAGAATCGATCAATTTTGAGTTTTTCAAAGACAAGGCTTTTGTGACCCAGTTTGCCCTCAAGGCTGATTTCGGCAGTAATATCACTAATTTTTAAATGGATACCGCTGAGTTTTTCACCGGGATCTAAAAGGATACCTTCCGCATGGATCCTTATGGGGCGAATGGAATAGGAGAGCTTTTCTATTGAAAATGCGCCTCCTGTGGATCTGGATATTGATTTTTCAATAAATCCTTTTACGGCGGCGGGATGGGAATAGTAATAGAAGAGGGTTCCTCCAAGGGATGCCAGCAGGATTGTGACGGCGATACAGAGGACAAGGATTATTCTGGTTTTGGTTTTAGCCATTTGATGTTACCGTTGCCGAGCTTCTGCCCAATCGTGCCTGTGTGATTTTCATGAGGTCTCCTCCATCTTTCGCAAGGTCGCGAAAGAATACAATCGTTTTTTTCACGGAATTTCCGTTTTTCTTGAATACCTCCTCAAAGAGACTGAAATGTCGATGATACAGGCCGATGGACATGAGATAGGCGTTGTTCAGTTCTGCTTCTCCGAAACGGGAAAAACGGCGGGTTTTCAGCCGCTTTTTGAGAAACTTGAAGTCTTCACGGGCGCGGGCAAATACCTTTTCCCTATCGGCCAGTTTCTTGCTGTAGCTTAACGGGGAATTATACAGATATTCAAGGTCTTTTAGAAGAGAGGCCAGAAAGAAGGAAAAGATACGTTCGTCTTCAATGGATCTTTGCGCCTCTACGGTTGAGGGATGAGATGGACCATAGGTTCGCTCAAGAAATAGGAAAGCGCCCATTTTGCCTACCAATACGGCCAATCCCTCGTTAAACTCTCCCTGTCCTTTAATATAAAGGGTTAGATGCGTCATTTCGTGAAGGATAGTCTCAACCAGGTCCACCGTAGGCCCCTGAATCAAGTTCAATGTGACCGGGTCTCTGAACCAGCCCAGAGTGCTGTAGGCGTCCGCAACACCCATTATAACGTCAAGATCCTTTTCGGCCAGGGCCTTTTTTTCCTCCATGGCGCTTCTCAGGTCAAAGAATCCAAGATAAGGCACATGTCCCACAACGGGAAACCACCAGCTTTTTCGAACAAGGCGATCCTTGGGACAGGCTGAGACGACATAGAGTGGCTGACGGCTCGATTTCAGATGGACTGTTTGGTAGTTTTGGGACTTTTTTAGGCCTAAGTCCTTTTCTCCGAAACTTTTGACGTCGGCCACAAGACGGAGACGGGCCTTCTGTTCCGCATCCAGGGAATCTTTCTCTAACGCTTCCCGTATCGGAATAGAATCATTAAGTAGTTGAAACTGACCCGCTGCAACATGGAAGATATAAGCCAGCCTGCAACCTGAGCAAGCGAGTATCAGGACCAGAATTACAGCTATTACTAACGTTCTTGAATATTTGAAATTACTTAACTTCATATGCACGATTCAATCTGATTCGCTTAACCTGGTTATAATTGCCGCATCGTCTTTGTCAGGGGGTATGATTTTATCGGAGAGCACAAAACTGTCATAATCAAAAGGTCTAATAAAGTCGCACCTCCTTCCGGATAAAAATAAGCGGCAAGCCGGGTTCGGGCTGTATATCCTGGGGAAATTGCCTGATCCTGCCCCGTCTGCGAGCAGCCCTTCCTTTGTAATCAGCAATCTGGTCGCAAAAAGCGCGGCTTCACCTTGGTGAGGATTTAGATCTATACAAGCATCGAAAAGAGATCTGGAAAGACGCTCGATCCCCGCTCCTCCCTGTCGGGTAAGTTCATAAGCAAAATATCGAGCATGATAGGGGGTGCTCATTCAGATGACCTCTCCTTATGATATATCTCCGCTGTTAGCCCCTGGATTAACTAACCGTATGATTTGTCGGAATTAATTGATAACTTTTATGTTCATTGTCAAAAGCTTTATTATCCATAATCACGAGGATATGGATGGTCGCGAGGTTATTTTAAATTATCTTATCACATGGTTTTGACAGATAGGGTCAAAATAAAAACATTTTCAGCCTTTTCCGTTACAAAATCGGAGTTTTGCACCTCATTTTTGATCGCCCAATAGATTTTCGTTGTCAAGTGCTCGTTTTTGGGTTTAAATATAATGAATTTGGTCGAGTAAGGGCACCCCATCATGCTTTTGATGATAACAGGATGATGTGGGCTCGTAAAATGTTTTTTCGCGGTTCGCTGCCGGGGGAATTATGAGGTTTAAAGACCGACGTCCATCTGGTGATTATTGGTCACGTGTAAGCCTTATGGCCTCAGTGCTTGTTATCTGTCTGATCGCATTTATTGTATGGGGGAGATTCAAAGGAGACAGGAAGCCGGTGGTACAAAAACCCAAGCAAGTCGTCCAAATGAAGATGCCGGTTCGCAGGACAGTATTTGTCGATCATAAGACCGGCATTGTGCATGAAGAGAAAACGACCGCTGCAGTCAAAAAAGCTGATTTTCAAAGGAAACCTCCGGATGCCTTAAAAGAGAACAAAAAGCCGGAAAAGAAGATGCCGGCCAAGGAAAAGGATGGGTATTACAGGATCAGGAAGGGGGATACCCTTTACAAGGTTGCGGGACGAGAGGGCGTTTATGGCAATGCAATGAAATGGCCGAGTCTGTTTCGCCTGAATATGGGCGGATTGAGAGGGATGGCAATATCAGACGACTATGAGCACAAAGAACTGCCCGCGGGTCTTGGCCTGAGATTTGTGACAGCAAAGGAAGCCTCTGAAAATCTGGCCAAATTGGGCAAAAAGGTATGGGTGGTTAACGTGATTTCTTCACGCAACACAAAAAAAATTGTCCCTGCTGCGCTCAAATTGATGAAGAACGGTTACCGCGTTTATATTAGTTCGGCGGTCGTAAAGGGACAGAAATGGATGAGGCTCCGTGTAGGCTTTTTCGATGAACGTTCAAAGGCTTCCGCCGAGGGGAAAAAGATCATAGCACTGCTGGAGGCTGACGGCGCATGGGTTGCCAAATTAGGGAAGCAGGAAATGAAAGAGTTCGGGGGATATTGATTAAAGATAGGCGTAAGGCCCGAGACGAAGGACGCAGGGGATTGGGCGCAAGGTGGAATGGAAGATGAAAGATAAAAAGGTCATAGTCGGGATAACAGGTGGTATTGCGGCGTACAAAGCGGCGGAACTTGTTAGACTGCTTGTGAAGGCGGGTGCCGATACAAGAGTGGCCATGACGGAAAGTGCCACTCGGTTTGTGACCCCTCTTACTTTTGAGGCCCTTTCAGGAAACAGGGTTATCTGGGATATGTTCGGTCAGGGGAGTGTCTCTATTGACCATGTCTCCTGGGGGCAGGATTCAGACCTGATAATAATCGCACCGGCAACCGCCAATTTTATCGCCAAGTTGGCGCATGGAATCGCAGACGATTTTCTGTCCACCATGTTGCTTGCGGCCACAGCCAAGATTGTGGTCTGCCCGTCCATGAACAGCAAAATGTTTGAAAACCCCGCGGTACAGAACAACCTTGCGCAATTAAAAGTGATGGGTGTTTCGGTCATGGAGCCCTCGGAAGGTGAACTGGCCTGCCATGACGAAGGGCCGGGCCGGTTGCCGGAGCCGGAAAAAATCTTTGAGCAGGCGTGGACATTGCTTTCGCGGCAGGACCTGTCAGGGTTGAGCATCCTGGTCACGGCCGGGCCGACTGTGGAACCTATTGATCCGGTCAGGTATATCACGAACAGATCCAGCGGAAAAATGGGATATGCCCTTGCCGGGGCTGCGCAGCGCAGGGGTGCATCCGTGAGGCTTGTGAGCGGTCCGACAAAAATTAATCCTCCTCCTGGCGTATCACTTTTCGAGATAAAAACCGCGGAAGAGATGCGACAGGTGGTTTTAAAACACCGTACCGACTCTGATATCATTATAAAGGCGGCTGCCGTTTCAGATTACAGGCCGAAAGAAAATGCCCGGCACAAGATCAAGAAAGGAGCAGATAGCATAAACCTTGAACTTGTAAAAAATCCGGATATCCTGGCGGAACTTGGCAGCAAAAAAGGGTCATCTCCCTGCATATTGGTAGGATTTGCGGCCGAGACTCAGGAAATGATAGCCAATGCCAGGGAAAAGTTGAAGGCAAAGAACTTGGACATGATTGTTGCCAACGATGTTTCGAGAGACGACGCAGGGTTTGAAGCAGATACCAATAAAATAAAATTGATTTACAATGACGGGCGTGTGGAAGATACTCCACTTATGACAAAGGACGAAGTGGCGGACCTGATTCTGGACAGGATAAAGACCCTGGTAGGATGATAACGTGACCGACGTAGAAGAAATCAAAGAAATCTTCGGCCATATAAAGGATCTGATGACTGCCCATAAGGAAATGGGGATGGAGCCTCCGCCCGTGTCAAAGGAGGCGCTGGATTATATGGCACGTGAAGTATCGGAAGCCCGAGCGTATCCGGGGCAATCAGACTCTCCGGAGTCCCTGGAAGATTTGAGAGAGGTCTTAGGCGACTGCAAACGATGCAAGCTTCACAAGAGCAGGAAAAAAATTGTTTTCGGAGAGGGTTCCCCCCGGGCCAGGCTGGTCTTTGTCGGAGAGGGTCCCGGGAGGGAAGAGGACCTGGCAGGGAGACCTTTCGTTGGCGAGGCAGGGGAACTGCTAACCAGGATTATCGAGAGGGGCATGGGACTGACCCGGGACGATGTTTATATCTGCAATGTAGTAAAATGCCGCCCGCCCGGAAATCGCGATCCCGAAAGAGATGAAATTGATGCGTGTCTTCCATTTTTAAGGCGGCAGATCAGCATTATAAAACCAGAGGTCATATGTACCCTTGGCCGGATATCCACACAGGAACTCCTCAAAAGAGAAATCAAGATAACCCGGGAAAGAGGGAAATGGAGTTCTTTTATGGATATTCCTCTCATGCCCACTTACCACCCGGCCTATATTGTAAGGAACCCTTCTCGAGGGCGCGAACTAAAGGGGCAGGTATGGGAGGATATTAAAAAAATCATGAGGCATTTGGGCCTGGAGGTCAAAAAAAATGATTA
>CAZIXY010000125.1:0-9304 GCA_964543315.1 uncultured Desulfobacteraceae bacterium
TTGGCCTTTACCGTCCGCTGTCCTTTGAGTGCCGGTTTGAACCAACTTATCACATGGTGGATGATGCCCAATGGACAGACAAAACCACAGAAGATCCTACCGAAGAGGGTGACTAGGAGCAGAGAGAGCCCCACCAGAATCCCGTGATGAGCGCATGCCCTGATATAAGAGAAGAGAGCCACATCAAGGGATCCAATTGAAAGAAGAAGGTGACCGGCCGGTCTATCTTGAGATCCAGATCAGATGAGAAAACCAGTGAATAATCCAGGAAGATATCCTGGGGAAGACGACTTTCCACCAGGAGGAAAACAAAAAGGAAGAGAAAAAAGGTTTGGTTTAATCTTCTTATCCAAACCAGGTGTTTTGCCTTCAAAGGATCACCTTTTTATGATCCAGTTGCTGGAAGTCAGTGGTGCCGAGACCCCACTTTTCACCCAAGGTTATAAAACCCAGTTCCTCCGGGCTGTAGTCAAAGAGCCCGGCGGCCAAGGCATCCGCAGCAACCTGGTCATTGCTCAATATCAGGGTGTTTTTGACGGCAACATCCGATAAGTCACCGTCGGAAGGACCGTTCTTTATCATGACCCTGACGGCATCGATCAGGGTCAGGGTGGGATTGAAGAACCGGGCAAGGTCAACAATGGTCTGGTGTATATCCTGGTGGAGGGCGAATCTTCTGCCGCCGACGCCCCCTATCCAGTTTTTTATGCCAAGGGTCAGGTCCGTCAATCCATGATGCTTGGCCACAGGGAGGTTGATCACCTTATCGGCCTTAATAATGGGAACAAAAACCGGCCATACATCCAGACGGTGGCCATGGATCTTCATGTTTTTCATGAGTGACGATCTGGGGTACACCAGCTCCGCACCGGTCCTCTTGGCCACCGGTCCCGGATATTTTGAGAAGCCCTTTCAGGGCGGCCCTTCTGGTAACGGGCTGATTTATTTCAAAAGGAGACACTCTTTTGTCCATGCATTGAAATCCTGATAATCATAGTTTGACGCCATCGGTTTTCCGGTTCTCCTGCTCCGGGAAACAACTCAGAGCCATTAAGCGATAATATTTTAATTTAACCATGAATATCCGGATGTCCATAGCTACGTCCAAGACCCCCACCCAAACATATCCATCCATCCCCACTTCCCTTAACGGCTTTCGACCTGTTCGTGTCCTTTTGCCTTTAAAAACACCTGAACGGCCATGAGGGCTGCAGGTGTGATACCTGAAATCCGCGAAGCCTGGCCCAGCGAGACAGGCCGCACCCTGCCAAGTTTCTCCCTGACCTCCGTGGAGAGCCCGTGGACCTTTTGGTAATCAATATCCCCGGGAAGCCTCACATCTTCCATTTGTCGTAATTTATTAACCTGTCGCTCCTGACGATCAATATAACCCTCATACTTTATCCGCGTCTCAATCTCCGCGGCAACCTGTTCATCGATATTCAAAAGCTCGGAGTCGAAGACATGGAGATGCTCGATAAATATTTCACTTCTCTTCAAAAGCTGCGCCAGGGAGGTCTTGTTTTTAATAGGAGCCGATCCAAGTTCCTTGAGGCGTTCCAGCACCGAGGGCTCCGGGCTGACTTGTAATTCCTTTAACCTCACGAGCATCTTTTTGACTTCGTCCCTTTTCCTGCAGAAGCCGCGGTAAACATCATCGGAAACCAGGCCCAGGCTATAACCGATATCTCTGAGTCTGAAGTCGGCATTGTCTTCCCTCAACAGCAGGCGATACTCGGCCCTGGATGTGAACATGCGGTACGGCTCACTGGTACCTTTTGTGACCAGATCATCGATCAGGACACCGGCATAAGCCTGAGACCTTTTGAGAATAAGGGGTTCCTCTCCTCTTACCTTCAGGACCGCGTTGATCGCTGCCAGCATGCCCTGCGCCGCAGCTTCTTCATAACCCGATGTCCCGTTGATCTGCCCTGCGTGAAAAAGACCTTCCACCAGCTTAGTTTCCTGGGTCGGCTTGAGCTGGACCGGATCTAAATAATCATATTCAATAGCGTAGCCCGGTCTCAAGATCTCGGCTTTTTCCAGACCCGGCACGGATCGGATCATCTTTATCTGGATATCAATTGGAAGACTGGTGGGCAGCCCGTTTGGATAGACCTCCACGGTGTCCAGGCCTTCAGGCTCAAGAAACACCTGATGCTGCTTCTTCTCGGCGAAACGAACCACCTTGTCTTCAATGCTGGGGCAATATCTGGCCCCCACCCCCTCTATAATCCCGCTGAAAAGAGGTGACCTGTCCAGACCCTGCCTTATGATGTCATGGGTTTTTTGGTTGGTGTGTGTGATATGACAGGAAACCTGCGGCAGAGGGATCTTTGTGGTTGTGAATGAAAAAGGCTTCGGGTTTTCATCCCCGGGCTGTTCCGTCAAACCTGAATAGTCAATTGTCCGGCCGTTGAGCCTGGGCGTGGTCCCTGTTTTCAACCTGCCCAATTCAAACCCGAGTTCCTTCAGCTGATCGGAAAGCTTAACGGATGGAGGATCTCCCATGCGGCCAGCCGGGAAATGGTCAAGACCGATATGGATCAAACCTCCCATAAAGGTGCCGGTGGTCAACACAACAGTCTTGGACAAAAAGCGCTCATGGATCTGGTTTTCGACACCGAAAACTGTGCCGTCCTTCACCAGCAAACGATCCACCATGCCCTGCCGGATATCCAAGTTGGGCTGCAATTCCAACACCGACTTCATCCGCTTCCGGTAAAGGTCCATGTCATTCTGGGATCTTGAGCCTTGAACGGCCAGGCCCTTGCGGGTATTGAGCCGTCTGAACTGAATCCCGGTCTGATCCGCGTTTTTGGCCATCTCCCCGCCAAGGGCGTCAATCTCCTTGACAAGGTGCCCCTTGGCCAGCCCTCCAATGGCGGGATTACAACTCATGGCAGCGGTGTGATCGAGATTGATGGTGAGGAGCAGGGTAGGATGGCCCATTCTCGCCGCGGCAAGGGCGGCCTCACAGCCCGCGTGACCGGCGCCGACCACGATCACGTCATATTCTTTATCGTAGGTGGACATGAAAATTCCGAATGTGGAATTAAAACGGCTCCTGAACCATAATAGTCTGTTCCCGGCCGGGTCCCACGGATATTATGGAAATGGGGACGCCGGTTAATTCCTCAATGCTGCTGAGATAGGCTCGCGCCTGTTCCGGCAGTTGGTCCTTCTCTCTTGCCCCGGTAATGTCCTCCTGCCATCCGGCCATTTCCTTATAAACAGGAGTGCATCGGGCCTGTCCCTTCAGGCTCGCGGGTCTGGAATCAATTCGTTTATTGTCAAGTTCATAACCCACACAGATATTCAGTCTTTCCAGTCCCGTGAGAACATCCAATTTGGTGATGGCAATACTGTTGAGTCCATTCAAACGGACCGAATCTCGGACAATGACCAGATCCAGCCAACCGCAACGGCGCCTGCGACCGGTGGTGGCCCCGAATTCAACACCCCTCTCCTGAATATAGTCCCCCGTCTCATCCGTAAGCTCGGTCACAAAGGGCCCGGCCCCGACACGGGTCGTATATGCCTTCACAATCCCCACCACATGATGTAACTGCCCGGGGCCGATCCCGGCACCAGCGCATGCCGCGCCGGATATTGGATTAGATGAAGTGACAAAGGGATACGTCCCGTGATCAATATCCAGATGCGTGCCCTGAGCCCCCTCAAAGAGGATCTTTTTGTCAGCCTTAAGGCCGTCCGCCAGCTCTGTTGAAACGTCCGTTATAAAAGGAGCGAGCGTCTCACCCATCTCGAGATAACTTTCCAGAATCGGCTGAACCTCCAGGGGTTCCGCGCCTAAAAATTCAGTGAGATAAAAATTCTTTTCTTTCATATTGGCCCTGATCTTTTCTTCCAGGGTGTCCGGCTCGGTGAGATCTATCGCCCTCACTCCTGTCCGTGCCACCTTATCCTCGTAGCAGGGGCCGATACCCCGTCCTGTGGTGCCTAACTTATCCTTGCCTTTGGCAGCTTCCCTGGCATGGTCGACGGCCTTGTGATAAGGCATGATAATCTGTGCCTTTTCACTCAATGACAGCCTGTCCGGTTTCACCACTATACCGGCCTCTTTGAGCTCCCTCATCTCCTCCAGGAGGACTTCAGGGTCGACAACAAGACCATTTCCTATGAGGCATTTTTTATCATCATATAAGATTCCGGAAGGAATGATATGGAAAATAAATTGCCTGCCTTCCACCACGAGCGTATGCCCCGCGTTATTCCCACCCTGAAATCTCACAATCAGATCGGCCTTTGCTGTCAAAAGATCAACTACCTTTCCCTTTCCCTCGTCTCCCCACTGGGTTCCAACTACCACTGTATTGGACATGTTCGTTCCCGCTCCGCATTAAATGTTTAAAGCGCTTTCTTTTCAGCCGAAAAATCCGTAACGCATAGATCTTTGTTATCCAAAACCATAAACCATGTCAATGTCTTTCACTCGTCTATCAATATAGGAGACAACTTCGCGCATGCCCGCATAAATAATATTGTCGAATGACAGATGATTCCTTAATGATAAAATAGGGCCCTTCTTCCGGATTGACAAAATCAAGCCCTCTATCTAATATAATGACTGGCCGGTCAGTCATTGCCGACCACATCCATTTCATACCAGGAGGACCAAGTTATGACCATGATGACACCATCGGAGGCACTTGTCGAGACACTCATCGCCGAAGAGGTCAAAACGGTTTTCGGAATCGTTGGAAGCGCATACATGGACGCCCTGGATCTCTTTCCGGCCGCGGGTATCCGATTTGTCTCAGTCGCCCATGAGCAGGCCGCCGCACACGCGGCTGACGGCCTGGCACGTGTCACTGGAAAACCCCAGGTCTGTATCGCGCAGAACGGACCCGGGGCCGCCAATTTAGTATCCGCCGTCACCGCCGCCTTCTGGGCACACTCACCTGTCGTTGCCATCACACCCGAAACGGGAAGCACCGGAATCGGAACCGGCGGGTTCCAGGAACTGGACCAGCTGCCCTGGTTTGAGAAGTGCACCAAATACCAGGTCCGCGTGAACCGTCCCGACCGCATGGCCGAATTCGCCCGTCGCTGTTTCTATATTGCCAAGGCCGAATGCGGCCCCACGCAACTCAATATTCCCCGCGATTATTTTTACGGCGATATTGATTGTGAAATATACAAAACCGCGAATATTTCAAAGGGTCCGGGACCCGAGGCGGATCTTGAAAGGGCCGCCGATATGCTCTCCCGTGCCTCCTACCCTGTCATATTGTCGGGTGGAGGGGTCTCCATTTCGGACTCCATTGATCAGACGAGGGCCCTGGCTGAATACCTCACGGCACCCGTTGCAAACAGCTACCTTCATAATGACAGTTTTCCCGCCGACCACCCTCTGAGTGTCGGCCCCATCGGCTATTGCGGATCAAAGGCCGCCATGAAAACTGTAGCCAAGGCCGATGTGTTGCTCGCTCTTGGCTGTCGGCTCGGTCCGTTCGGCACCCTGCCCCAGTATGATATGGATTACTGGCCGCGTGATGCCGAAATTATCCAGGTGGATATAGACCATAGACAGTTGGGTCTGAGCAGAAGAGTCGACCTCACCCTGTGTGCGGACGCTGGGCAATTTGCCGAACAGGTCCTCATAAAGTTGAAACAAAAAGAAAAGTCCCGTCACCCCGATTCGGACAGGTTGAACGCATTAAAGGAGGAAAACGAGAACTGGCGGAAGGAACTGGACCAGTGGTCTTCCGTACCTTCCAGCCGGATGCATCCGAGACGCTTCCTCAAGGAGCTGGCTGCCGCCGTTCCCAAGGGCGCCATTATCACCACAGACGTGGGGAATACCTGCTCCATGTGTAACAGCTATTTCGGATCATCCGGCGCACGTGAATTTTTGGGTCCACTGAGCTGGGGCAATTGCGGTATTGCGTACGGTGTGGCCATGGGCGCGAAGATAGGAGCGCCCGACAAGCCGGTTTTCGCTCTGCAGGGTGATGGTGCTTTTGGAATCAGTGGCCTCGGTGAGATTATGACCGCGGTTCGTGAACAGATTCCCATTATCGCGGTTGTCTTTAACAATGACCAATGGGGTGCGGAAAAGAAAAACCAAATCGACTACTATGATAATCGTTTTGTGGGTGCCAATCTCAAAAACCCCGACCTGGCCCTTATCGCGCGTGATATGGGTGCCGAGGGTTACAGGGTAGAACGTCCTGAAGATGTCAGAGAGACTGTTGAAACGGCCGTCAAGGCTGGGAAACCTGCTGTTATCGATGCGATTGTCGACGGCTCTGCCGAGGTGCTTGCCGAGCCGTTCCGGAGGGATGCGCTGCAAATGCCGACCAGGCATCTGCCCAAATACAGTCACTTAAATGCGAAATAGGCGTCCGCGGGATAACGCCCGTAATACTTGAAGATCATGCCCAAAGAGACTTTTCATCAAATACCTTCAGAAAAGAGGGAAACTATCCTCCGCACCGCAGCCATGCTTTTTGCCGATCAGGGGTTCGCGCGAACGGATGTGGCCCAGATCGCACAACGGGCGGGCGTGGCCAAGGGTTCCATCTATAATTACTTCGAAAGCAAGGAAGACTTGTATCTCACTGTCTGCCGTGACGGCCTCGAGCGCTCCCGGCAGGCGGTTTATGGAGATATCCGGCCGGGATGGGATCTCTATCGCCAGATCGATCACATCTTTCGACGGGGAGTGGACTTTGTCCTGGCCCGTCCGGAATACGCCCGGCTATATCTGAATAACGCCGCCGCCGGTATGGACCGTTTCGCTGATAAGTTGAGCCTTGAGGTGGAAAAACACACGGCCGACCACCTCAAGGGCATCATTGAGGACGGCATGCGCCGGGGGCTTGTTCGTAAGGATGTGGATGTCTCTCTTGCAGCGTTTCTGATCAACAGCCTGTATATCATACTGGTTATTTCCCTAGTCTCTCGTCATTTCCAGATCCGGATAAAGGAATACCTGGAGATCAGGGAAAACCTGGATAATCTATCCATTGACGGAACATTGAGCCAGGTGGTCCATCTGATATGTGACTTCCTGAAGCCCGCTGAGAAATAAGGAGCTAAAAAAATCCAGCCGCACCCACAGGACATATTTTAAAACATACATAAATTACTTAAAGGAGAGTTGATGTGACGACCATGACAGGCGGTGAAATTCTCGCCAAAATGCTCAGTATAGAAGATGTTGAAAAGGTGTTCGGCATCATAGACGGCTCCTATTTCGGTTTCTATTCCAGCCTTTCCCGGTATGGAATCGACCTTATTACGCCTCGCCATGAGGCCACGGGTGCGCACATGGCGGGTGCCTATGCCAGGCTCACGGGCAAACTGGGGGTCTGTATGGCCAGCAGCGGCCCGGGGGTTGCCAACGTCCTGGCGGCCGTCCCCGTGGAAAACGCAGAAGGGAATCGCGTCCTGCTTATCACCAGTTCGCGCCGTACCGGCATCACATCCCCCGACCGGGGCGGGGCCTATCAATATTTCAACCAGACGGCGGCCATAAAACCCATGGCCAAATGGTCGGGTTCCGCCTCCTCATTTGATCGCATTCAGGAACTGGCCCGCCGGGCACTCAGGATCTCTTTTCGCGGTCGTCCCGGGGTGGTCCATCTGGACGTGCCCGAGGACCTCATGAACGGAAAAACCAAGACAGACGGGTTCCCTCTGCCGCACCAGTACCGCCGAATATCCCCCATGAAGCCCGATCCTGAACAGATTGAAGAGGCAGCGCGCATGCTCATGGATGCGGAGTTCCCCATCATTCATGCCGGCAGCGGGATCATTCACGCCGGGGCCTTTGAGGAGGTGGCACAGCTGGCAGAGATCCTACACGCGCCCGTGACCACATCCTGGTCGGGCCGGGGCGTCCTGGCGGAGACATCCGAACTCTCATGGCCCATGATGCATGTAAAGGCCGTCAACGAGGTCCGTAACGCGGCGGATCTGGTCCTCTGCCTTGGATCGAGACTGGGGGAGACGGACTGGTGGGGAAAACCTCCTTACTGGAGAAATCCTGCCGAGCAGCGACTTATCCAGGTTGACATAGACGATGACGTCCTGGGCGTCAACAAGCGCACGGACATCGCTATACTGGCGGACGCGAAGCTTTTTCTGGCGCAGCTCCTGAAACGCCTCCGCAACATGTCACAGGGCGTACCGCTGGACATACGGCGAGAGAAGCTTGTAAAATTCGCGAAAAACCGCGACAAGGATCGGGCCAGGCTGGACAAAAAGCTCTCGGACCGGTCCTCGCCCATGGTCACCGGACACGTGGCCGCCGTCTGCCGTGAAGTCTTTGATGATGACGCGGTGGTGGTCTTTGACGGGGGCAACACGGCAGTCTGGGCCAACTTTTACCATCAGGTCCGTGTGCCCAACACCCAGCTCTCGACCCACCACTTCGGTATGTTGGGCGCGGGGCTGGGACAGTCCCTCGGGGCGGCCGCCGCATTGCCTGACAGACAGGTCTACTGCATCATAGGTGACGGCGCCTTTTCCTTTCATCTCCAGGAAATCGAAACAGCGGTCCGTAACCGTTTGAAGGTCATCTTCTTTGTATGCTGCGACAAGCAATGGGGCATGGTCAAGATAAACCAGCAGTTTGCCCTCAAGCCCCTCAAAACCATGATCAAAAAATCCTTACAACCTGACGAGACCATCAACACGGATCTGGAGGAAATCCAATTCGACCGTTTGGCCCGATCCATAGGCGCGCACGGGGAGCGGGTGAGCGATCCGGGCGAGTTGAGGCCTGCCATTGAACGGTCCTTATCCTCCGGTAAATGCGCGGTGATCCATGTGGACGTGGACCCGGTAAAACACATGTGGGCCCCCGGTCTTATTCATTTTAAGGACATGCACAAGGAACCAGGAGGGAAATGATATGGATGCAGCAGCGATCGACCAGATACGGCTGAATTTCAGCCCGCAGGCCCTTGTCGGCCTGAACGTCGTCATTGGATTGATGATGCTGGGGGTCTC
This sequence comes from uncultured Desulfobacteraceae bacterium, assembly GCA_964543315.1. Classification (GTDB taxonomy): domain Bacteria; phylum Desulfobacterota; class DSM-4660; order Desulfatiglandales; family Desulfatiglandaceae; genus JAFDHL01. The sequence continues at coordinate 8,986 of CAZIXY010000125.1, forward strand.
TCTGGACCTCAAGCTGGCCGACTTTAAGCGGGTCATTGTGTCACCAAAAGCCCCTGCCATCGGTCTGGGAGCACAGTTCATCCTGTTACCGGCCTTTACCTACCTTCTGACCCTGATCATTCGGCCGGCTCCCTCCATGGACCTGGGCATGATTCTTATCGCTTCCTGTCCAGGCGGGAATCTCTCCAATATCATGACCTATCTGGCTAGGGGAAATGCCGCCATCTCGATCAGCATGACCGCTGTTTCCACTGCCGCCGCCATTTTTATGACCCCCTTTAATCTGGCCTTTTGGGGCGGTTTGAATCCCCACACGGCA
>CAZIXY010000126.1:0-9237 GCA_964543315.1 uncultured Desulfobacteraceae bacterium
CTTTTTGCATTAACTACCCTTGTGGCTGCCATTATAATGGCCTATAAAGTTTTTAATTAATTAATATAATAGGAGGTTATATCCATGGAAAAATTAACAAAAAAAGAACGTGTTCAAAGGGTGTTTGACATGAAGGAGCCGGATTACGTTCCTGTTTTTCCCCGAAATCAGGCACAAATGATCTATTCTATGGGCTGGAAACTGACGGATGTCACAGGACAGGATTGGTATGATGCGGAAAAGGTAGCATTGGCTGCACTCTGGAACCTGGAGTACATGGATTATGATGTGGCCTTTGGTTGCTATTATGACATGGGCTTTGGTGTACCTGCGCTCGGCGGGGTCCTTGAAATCCCAGAAAAATTCGGTTTGAGTGTCCAGTGTAAAGAATTTCCCGTAAAGAGCAAAAATGACTGGCCAAAGGTGAAAAAGAAATTCCCCCTTGATCCTCTTAAGGACAAACGGATGAAAGGTGCTTTAGAATCTATCAAGTATGTTTCTTCAGCGGTTGGTCACCATACTCCTGTCACGCCCGCTTATTATACAGGGATCAATATACCAAGCTTGATATTTATGGACGTTGAAAAGCTTAGTTTGGCCTCTGCTGAGGATCCTGAATGGGTAGATGATATGTGCAGGGTGGCTTCTGATTTTTCAATGGACTGGATTCGTGCTCAGTATGAGGCAGGCGCACAGAATTGGCTTTATCTTGCTGATTTTTTTGGAACTGAAATGATTTCTCCTTCGATGGCAGAACGCTATATTTCCCCTTACGTTATAGAAATGAGCGAAATGGTTCAAAAGGAATTTGGGCAGAGGGTTTTTTATCATACACATGGGAATCAGACTCGCCCTAAGTCCCTTGCCTGGCTGGAAAAATTGGCCAAAGATGCGAACCTTATTGGCTATCATCTGGATAAATATCATGATGCGAAATGGGTTAAAGAAAATATCAGGGATAAGATGAAATTAGCCGCTGGTATACCCTTTAGAGGAGGATTCCTCGATAAAGGACCCCTAGAAAAAATACAAGAAGAGACAAAAAAAGCCATAGATATCGCTGCGCCAGGAGGAGGTATAATAGTGGTGCCCACTGGGCAAGTACTCCCATCTACCCCAAATGAGCACTTTAAGGGTTGGATAGATGCCGTACATAAATATGGAAAGTATCCCATTGGGTCATGGAAAGATGAGGAATAAGGTCGAAAGAGAGGCAGACAGTATAAGCTTAATTGATCCCACCTTCATATTGTTTGTTCTAATGACATTTTGGGTGGCATTTAAGATTAAAACTTTTTTGATTTAGTTTACAAAAACTATACTAAAGTTAATGCTATAACATTTTGGCAAAAAAACGGAAAGGAGCACATTATGAATAAAAAAGAACGAATTCAGGCGGTATGTGAGAAAAGAGCACCGGATTATATGCCCGTTTGGCCGCGTGTAATGTCCCAGATGATTTATAGCCACGGCCTTATGTTGCCGGATGTAACGGGGCAGGATTGGTATGATTCTGAAAAAATTACAGAGGCAGTATTAGCGAGCATAAAGGAAATGGACTATGACCTTGCAATTCCTACCTATGTAGATTACGGTTTTGGTGTGCCGCCCCTTGGTGCCACAATTGATATTCCTACCAAGTTCGGCATGGCTGCTGGAACAACAGATGATCAAGCTGTTAAAACAAAGGATGATTGGCCAAAGGTTCAGAAGATGATGGCAAAATATGATGTTACAAAAACTGATCCACGCATGAAGGGTGCCCTTGAGGTGATCAAAAATGTAGCCAATGAAGTTGGCAATGAAATGCCCCTTGCTCCAATGTATTATGTCGGAACCACTGCGGCAATGTTTCTCTTCCGCCCGAATGAGGCCTTTTTAGAGGACATGATTGAGGATCCCGAATGGGTTGACGAGATGTGCAGCCTTGCTACAGATTGGGCATTAGATTGGATTCGTGCTCAATATGAGGCAGGAGCCAACAGCATAAACTTCACTGCAGAAACCATTGGAACATTGATGGCAAGCCCTAAGATGGGAGAACGATTTAATCTTCCAAACATAGCTCGGATGGTTGATACGATTAAAAAAGAATTTAATCAAGACACCTGGCTGCATATACATGGAAACATGACAAATCCCAAGGCATATGAATATCTGACCAAACTGGTAAAGGAAGCTGGTGTAAAAGGGTTTCACTTCGATGAGACGAATAATCCTCCAGATTGGATTAAAGAGCAAGTGGTAGATAAGCTTGGGGTGTCAGCCTGTATCATTACCGATGGCGCTAAGATCATCAAAGGGCCAGTAGAAAAGATAAGGGAAGAAGTAAAGGATCAAATATCAAAGATTGGTGATGGTCTGGGAACTATGATGGCCCCGAGTTGCCAAGTGCTGCCTAGCACGCCGAAAGAAAATTTTAAGGCTTGGGTAGATGCAACGCACGAATATGGAAAATTTCCTATAAAATAATAACTCATTTTAAAATAAATAAGGAGGATTAAATATGTCAGATTTTTCTGAATTAGCACAAGATATAATTGATGCTAAAAAAAATAAAGTGGTGGCATTGGTAAAGGCTGGTTTGGATAAGGGTGACACTCCAGAATCCCTCTTATCAGACCATATGATCCCTGCAATGCTGGAGGTAGGAAGACGTATGGAAGAGGGTGAGTATTTTATCCCTGAGGTTCTTCAGTCTGCAAAGGCGATGAAGGCTGGTATGGAAATATTAGAACCAATTCTTCTTGCATCTGGATCTAGCGAAAGTAAAGGATATGTGATTTTAGGTACGGTCGATGGGGATATTCATGATATTGGTAAAAATCTTGTTGCTACCCTACTAAAAGGAAGCGGTTTCACTGTTAATGATTTAGGTACATCTGTTACAAAGGAAAAATTTTTAGAGGCTGCCCAAGAGAAAGATGCCCCCATTGTATTAGGAATGTCAACACTTATTACGCCGACTATGGACGAAATGGCAGCAGTAATTAAGGTTGTTGAGGATGCCGGAATACGTGACAGGGTTAAGATTATGGTTGGAGGAGCACCAGTCAACCAAGAATTTGCGGATTCTATTAAAGCAGACGGAACTGCACCAGATGCATCCAGCGCTGTACGTTTGGCTAAAAAACTCCTTGAATCCTAATCAAACAGGATTACTAAGAATGAAAAAAGATATAAGAGAGAAAAGTAATGGCGGAGAAACTTACAACGACTATTAGATCTGAGAGTCAAGAAGTATTGATCAACTGCGATTTACCGACAGTTATCATTGGGGAGCGGCTTAACCCTACGGGTCGCAAGAAGTTCCAGAGAGAGTTAAAAGACAGAAAATTTGACATTGTGCGGAGGGACGCACTCGCTCAGGTAGAGGCAGGTGCGAGGATTCTGGATGTCAATGCCGGTGTTCCTCAGGCAGACGAACCCACTTTGCTTGTGGAAATGATTAAAGTAGTAACCGAAGTGACAGATGTTCCTCTATGCATTGATACAGCTAAAATAAGTGCACTGAAAGCTTCATTAAAATTTTATAAAGGCAAAGCGCTTGTTAATTCCGTTAACGGTGAAGAGAAAAAATTAGAAACCATCCTGCCTTTGGTTAAAGAATATGGGGCGGCCATAATTGCCTTGACCATGGATGATGAAGGTATCCCAAATACTGTGGAAAAACGTCTTGAAGTAGCACGAAGAATTATCGATAAGGCAACGAAGATAGGTATACCAATAGAAGACATTATTATTGATCCATTAGCTATGTCCCTGGGGGCAGATGACAAGGCTGGCAAATTGGCCCTCGATTCTACTGAAGGAATTGTGAGGGAGTTCGGTGTCAACATAACTATGGGATGCAGCAATATATCGTTCGGTATACCTGACCGCACGTATATTAACGCAGCGTTTATGGCAATGGCCATCCGGAGCGGCCTTACCTGCCCCATTACCAACCCTCTTGATGAGCAGGTAAATATGGCTATTGTTGCGGCAGATCTCTGTATGGGACGCGATGAATTCGCCTCGAACTGGATTAATGCGTATAGAAAAAGACAGAAGGCTAAAAGCAGTAACTAGACAGTACTTTTTTAGAATAAAAAGGAGGAACAAGCGATGGTTGAGAAAATTCAGTTTTACACTGCAGGTTGCCCACGATCCCAAATTAGCGAAAAGAATTTAAGGAAGGCGCTTGGAGAATTAGGTCTAGAGATTGAGATCGAGAGTATCGATGATCCTAAATTACACGAGCGAGATGGTGTCTCTGCCTTTCCGGGGATCAGGATTGATGGTGAAGTTAAGTCAGAAGGGCAATTTCTCAGTGTAGGTGCTTGCAAGGAGATTTTAGCCTCGTATATTGAGAAGTAAGCTGATGAAGTATTGGAATTATTTTTAAGATTTCGTTCGACGACAATGATAGCCTTCAGGATCAAGATTGAATTCTCTTTGGATTTTTGAAGGGGGGTGATAGAAATAACACAATATACGCAAGGTTTAGGGAAAATAGTATATTAACTAACTAAACAGGGAGGAAATAAAAATGAACTTTAAAAAAGTGGTTTTGGGTCTTGTTATTTTCATGTTTTTCTTTGCTTCCACTCCAGCGTTTGCCCAGTTGATCAAAACAGACGTGATCAGCACAGAGAAGATGAAGATAGTCTGGGGATATTGCCCCTACGGCATGCTGGAAACCTCCGTGATGAAGGTAAAGAAGTTCTATAAGAAATACCTTCCTAACGTGGATGTGGACTGGTTTTTCGGCCTGTGGAGCGTGCATCTCATCAACAACTGGATAGCAGGGAAGATGGAGATCGCCTACCTTGGAAATATGCCTGCCGTGATGCTTCAGGCGAGGGTGTTGAATACCAAATGGGTCGGCGTGGCGGTATATCCCCATGGTGATATCGCCGGAATCTTCGTGCCGAAAAACTCCAAGATTACATCCGTCAAGGAACTGGACGGCACCACGGTCGCCACCGGGGTCGGATCCTCCCACCACCGCATCCTTGAGGAGATCGCGAGACAGGAGGGGATAAAATTCAATATCGTGAGCCAGAATCCGGAAGTGGCCGTCGGGAACCTTGAGGCCGGAAAGCTTGATGCCTTTTGTTACTGGCCGCCATATAACGAGCTTTGCATATACAAGCATATCGGTAAATGCCTGCCCCCCTGTAACGTCAAGAAATACGAGCCTTATGTGAATGCGATATGGCCCCTGCTGGTGAGCGATAACTTCGCGAAAAAACACCCCAAGATTGTAAAGGGATTGGTCCGGGCTGATAACGACCTGCATGATTTTATGGTGAAGCACCCGGATGAGGCGGCCAAGATTGTCTTTAACGAACTGGAAAAGAAGATACCCCTGGGGTCCCTGAAACGTTCCCTCGCAAGATATCAATACTCGAATTCATTGACGGATGAACACATTGAGGTCATGCAGCGGGACATCGACTTTTTGTACAAACACAAGTTCCTCAAGAAACACTTCATGGCCAAGGACTGGGCCGATAACAGTTTTTATAAATAGATGTTGAAAGGCTTTGGCGCTTGCGGCAATGCCTGTTTTACCCGGGGGATGCCAACGGCATCCCCCGGGTAACAGATTCAAAGTGTTGTCATTGAAAAAGGAACAGCTATGGATAACGGGAAAGAAGAAACACCTGATCTGGTCTTCGAGGAACCAACCCCCCTCTCCAGGCTCTTCAATGAGAAGACCTTGTTAAACACCATGTCCATCGTATCGGTATTTGTGGCCTGGGCCTTGCTAGTTCATTTTCGCGTATACCGTTTCGTACTGATGCCGAGCCCGGCCGAGGTCCTGGAGTGGGGCCGCGAGTGGGTGACAACAAAGATGTTCTGGATGGATACCTTTGCTACCACTGTGCGGGTCTTTGCAGGTGTATCGGCGGCCTACCTGGTCGGGATCCCCCTGGGGTTGATGATAGGGTGGAGAAAGATGTTCTCCGATCTTACCTTCCCCAGCCTGGAGATTCTTCGTCCCATCCCGGCGCCGGCCTACCTGCCCATAGCCATTCTGCTGCTGCCATGGCAGGAGGCGAGCGTGGCCTTTATCCCCTTTATCGATGCTTTTTTCCCCGTGCTTCTTAATACGATCACGGGGGTGAAACTGATTGACCGTGATTACTTCAGGGCGGCCCGGTGCCTCGGCTCCAGCCCCAGCCAGATCTTCTGGCACGTGGTCCTACCCGGCGCCCTGCCTTCTATCTCATCAGGGTGTGCCATCGGTATGGGGATCGGCTGGATGGGGGCGGTAGTAGGCGAGATGATCACGGGGAAATGGGGCCTCGGATACCGGATATGGGAATCGTACACTCTGGTTAGGTATCCCCTGATTGTGGACGGGATGGTCGCTATCGGGATACTCGGTTTTGCCTCATCCATACTGATTCGATATTTAACCCTTCGTCTTGTTCCCTGGCGGAAGGCCATTACAGAGTCTTTGGATGAATCCATTACCAAATAAAAAGGAGTAAGTGGTGTCTAATAACTCAAACGCAACGGGCTCCCAATTTTGGAGTAAACTCTTCAATTGGACCCTAATGAGGAGAATTCTTTCGATAATTATTTTCCTGTTTCTTTGGACCATACTTGTCCATTCTATTGGTTATTTTCAATTGATCCCCTCTCCTAAATCCGTTTTTCTGGCCCTTTTCGAGCTGAAACTGGCTAGTTTGCTGCGAGATATCGGCCTCAGTTTTTTCAGGGTCCTTGTCGGGTTCCTTATAGGCGTCCTGATCGGGTTTCCTGTCGGGGTGGCCATTGGATATTCAAGGGTGCTTAACCGCCTGATTTTTCCGGCCTTCGAGATGGTCCGCCCGATCCCCCCTATTGCATGGATCCCCCTTACAGTTCTTTTCTTTATCAGTAACGAGGCCCAGATTATCTTTCTTACCTTTTATGGCGCCTTCTTCCCCATTGTCTATAACACCATGGGCGGGATTTCAGAGGTCGACATCCGCCTGCCCCGTGCGGCCATGTCCTTCGGGGTCAACAAGAGGCGAATGTTGTGGAAAGTGATCCTGCCCGCCGCCATGCCCCAGGTCTTTACTGGGATGAAGCTTGCCATGGGCATAACATGGATACTGGTAGTTGCAGCGGAGATGATGTCCAACAAGGGGGGTCTGGGATATTATATCTGGTACAATCACACGGTCATGGATTATCCTCACGTGGTTCTGGGAATGGCAGTCATCGGACTAAGCGGAGCCATATGCAGTATCGGGATTGGTTTTGTAGGGAATTATTTTACAAGATGGCAGCGGATATTTTAGCGAGGTAGAGAAATGGTTGCCAACAATCAGGAGAGCGAAGTTGTCTTTAAGGATGTGGCCAAGGCCGTACATACAAAAAAAACCCATACGGTCATCTTGAAGGACTGCTCTTTTACTGCGGAGGCAGGGAAACTGACTGTCCTCATAGGGCCATCCGGGTGCGGCAAGACCACGGTGATAAACCTTGTGGCCGGATATGAGAGACCGGACCATGGTGAGGTTATCATAGACGGAAAACCGGTCCCGGGCCCCAACTGGGAGCGTCTAGTGCTTTTCCAGGAGATGGCGCTTTTCCCGTGGCAGACTTCTTACGAAAACATCATGTTCGGACCTTTGGCCCATGGGGCCATGTCAAAAGAGGCCGCCCATCGAGAGACCCTGAGACTCCTGGATAAGGTGGGCCTTGGGGCCTTCCACGATAAATACCCGAGTCAACTCAGTGGTGGCATGCAGCGCAGGGTGGAACTTGCGAGGGCCCTGATCAACAAGCCTAGAATCATGTTGATGGATGAGCCGTTCAGAGGGCTTGATGCTCTGACACGCAAGTTGATGCAGGAATACTACCTGACATTGTTTGATGAAACGAGGGCAACGCACATCTTCGTGACATCCGAACTGGAAGAGGCAATAATCCTGGCGGACAACCTTTTGATCATGACTAACAAGCCGTCGAGAGTGAAGAAAGTAATTAACGTTGGTCTCCCCCGGCCGAGGGGTTGGGGTATGGCCACATCGAAACACTACCTTGAGATCAAGGCAGAGGCCTTGGAATTGCTCCGCGAAGAGACTATTAAGGCATCTGTTGCTGCGGGTAAGGCAGACATTGATCTCACCGGTTTGCTGGGGGAAAAGAGATCAGACAGGGCCGAAAAAGATTGAAAAGGAAAAAATAGTGAATACTGCATCTAAAGAAAACGGCAAGGGAAGGATCCTTATCGATCATGTAGAGAAGGTTTACGATCCGGAGGGTGTAAATGTCCACGCGCTTCAGGATTGTTGTGCGGATATCAAGCCGGGGGAATTTGCCATGATCGTTGGTCCGTCCGGTTGCGGTAAGACAACCCTTCTAAATGCAATTGCCGGGTTTGATAATGTGACCGGCGGGGCAATCTATCTGGATGGGGAAACGATCGCATCGCCTGAAATAGCTCAATCCCCTGGGGCGGATCGTATGGTTGTTTTTCAGGGGGGCGCCTTGTTTCCATGGAAGACAGTCATTAAGAACATCATTTATGGCCCGGTAATGCAAGGGAAAATGGGCGTTGATGAGGCAGTAAGCCAGGCCCGTAATCTCATGGAAAGACTGGGTCTGAGCAGGGACATAGAGGATTTATACCCGGATAGTCTTTCCTCGGGGATGAAGCGCCAGGTGGAAATTATGAGGGCGTTGGTCAACGACCCGAAGGTCCTTTTGCTGGATGAGCCATTCAGAGCACTTGACAGCATGACTAAAGGTCTGATGCACGAATATCTCCTATGGGTGTTCGAGATGAGCAGAAAGACCATCTTCTTCATTACACACGATCTTGAAGAGGCAGTGTTTTTGGCTGACAGGGTCTACGTTATGACTACGCGTCCCGGGACCTTCAGGGCCGTAATCGATGTGGATATCCCGAGGCCACGGGATTTCAGGGTCCTGGCAACCAAAGAATTTTCCGACCTGAAGGGGCAAATTACATCAGAGGTGGAAGAGGAAACCATGAAGGCATTTAAGGCGGGTGAAAGAGAGCTCGCATAGGGTTCCTTATATTTAAGATTTTAGCAGAAACATTATGAGGTAAATCAATTGTTGGGGTGTATAAAGTTAACAATTAAAATACCAAAGGAGGCTTGTATTGATGCCCGGGTTTTATTGCCTTTCCATTATGTGGCATTTTATTAAAAAAGGGAGCGCTATATATAAAAGGTGTTGAAAAGTGCCCTACGGAAGCATGATAATTTGTCTTCTGCAGGC
>CAZIXY010000127.1:0-9218 GCA_964543315.1 uncultured Desulfobacteraceae bacterium
CCATGGTTCCGCCGGCATATTAAAGAAAAACTCGTCTGCAGGGAACCACCTTAACAATAAAAAAGATATTAAAAAAAAGAATATCAAGTGTCAATTACTGAAGACGTTTAGTAGAAGGCTGATAATTATTGTATTATTTTAACAGCTTTATTCTTGAAAAAAACTGTTTTGGTCTCTTTCCCCTTCGGTCTTCCCGTCCTCCGCAGCCCGCCGTACGTAGCAAGCTATTGCGGAGGACAGGTACCTTTGTGCTACGGAGGGAGGACAGTCTCAATACCTTTCGTTCGACCTTGAGGCCTTTCGGCCCCGAGACTTGTCGACGAGCTCAAGTCGAGTCGCTCAAGGCCGAGGGGCTCTCGACAGGCAGCCTGACTACGTAAGTAGGCACAAAAGACTTGACAAAAGAAAAGATGAGGCGTATGGATACTGGTTTTTAAATATAAATTTACAATGAAATCTCAGTATACATTGGTTTAAAATCGTGAAGGACAGAGCAATGAAGTGGTTACTTTCTGGTGGTAAGCGTTAATGGGCAAAAAAACAAAAAAGGGCAAAATAACCATTGACAGGGAATTGTGTAAGGGATGCTATCTATGTGTTTCGGTCTGTCCGAAGCATGTGATCGCGGTCTCCGAAAAACTGAATCAAAAAGGTTATTATCCCGCAGAATATATTGAAGCCGACAGCAAAGAAAATGACCGTAAGTGTACAGGGTGCTCACTTTGTGCAGTGACGTGCCCCGACATTGCCATAGAGGTTTATCGTGGGTGAAAAACAATTGATGAGGGGTAGTCATGTAATCGGAGAAGCGGCCGTACGAGCCGGATGCCGGTTTTATGCGGGCTACCCGATCACACCTCAGAACGAGCTTGCAGAATATACAGCCAGCGCCATGGCACAACTGGAAGACGGTACTTTCATCCAGGCTGAAAGTGAAATAGCAGCGATCAACATGCTGATCGGAGCGTCCATGGCTGGCGCGCGCGTCATGACAAGTTCATCAGGACCCGGCATCAGTCTTAAGCAGGAAGGCATATCCTTTCTTTCCGCCATGGAACTCCCGGCAGTCATCGTCAATACCATGCGCGGCGGACCCGGCTTAGGAAATATCGCTCCCTCCCAGGGGGATTACCTACAGGCCACCAGGGGAGGAGGCCATGGCGATTACCGCACGATTGTTCTGGCACCGGCATCCGGGCAAGAACTTGCCGGCCTGACCCGGAAGGCCTTTGAATATGCAGATAAATACAGGATTCCCGCATTCCTTCTTGGGGACGGCATGATGGGCCAGATGATGGAGCCGGTTGAATTTCCCGAACCTATTGATCCCCGTTCATTGACACCTAAACCCTGGATACTAAACGGCGCCAAAGGAAGACCCAGCAGGATAATCAAGTCTCTTCTATTGGATACCTCCGTGGAAGAGGATCACAACTGGAAGCTGGTCAGAAAATATGAGAGAATTGAAAGAGAGATCGCCCGTGCTGAAACATACTTGACCGCAGATGCCCGCTTCGTGGTTGTTGCGTATGGAACCGCGGCGAGAATCGCCAAAGGCGCTATCAAAAGGGCACGGGAATTAGGGCTGAAGGTCGGCCTTTTCAGGCCCATTACACTATGGCCCTATCCAAAACGCGCTCTGGTGGAAATGAGCAGGCAGGTAAAAGACTTCCTTGTTTTTGAAATGAGCACAGGACAGATGCTCGAAGACGTCAAGCTGTCATTGGAGGGAAGGAGTCAAATCCACTTTTACGGCCGACCGGGCGGCATTATCTCAACGCCCGATGAAATTGCCAAAGAGATCAACACTATTTACCATCGACAGCATCTTAACGAGGACTGAGAAATGGCCGAAAAGGTTTTTCAAAGACCAAAATACCTCAAAAAAGCGGTTTTTCACTACTGCCCTGGTTGCGGACACAGTATTATCCACCGCTTGATTGCCGAAGTCATCGAAGAACTGGATATCGGTGAAAAGGTCATAGGTGTGCCGCCTGCCGGTTGTGCAGTTTTGGCCTATGACTATTTTGACGTTGATATGGGGGAATCTCCCCATGGTAGGGGTGCGGCTGTGGCTACAGGCATCAAACGAATCCTTCCGGACAGGATCGTTTTTAGTTACCAGGGTGACGGTGATATTGCAGCCATTGGCACGGCCGAGACCATTCACGCCGCCAACAGGGGCGAAAAAATAACAACTATCTTTGTTAATAACGGTGTCTATGGTATGACAGGAGGTCAGATGGCGCCTACCACCATTTCCGGTCAGAATTCAACGACGACACCGGGCGGCAGGGATGTGAAACGGGACGGTTTCCCGTTAGATCTCAGTCAGATGCTGGCGGTTGCCGAAGGCACTGTGTATATTGAACGAACGGCCGTAAGCTCCCCCAAAAATATCAGGCGAACAAAACGGGCCATCACTAAGGCATTCAAGGCCCAGATAGAAGGCCTGGGTTTTTCCCTGGTGGAGATTCTGTCTCCCTGCCCAACCAACTGGAAGCTGTCCTCCGTGGATGCCCACAAATGGGTGGAGGAGCAAATGGTTAAGACCTTTCCGCTTAAGGTCATCAAAGATAAGGTTGATGGAGCGATTTCATAAAGGAACAATTTTCAATGATTAGTAAAACAGTCTTTTCAGGATTTGGTGGACAAGGCGTCCTCATGATGGGATATGTGCTGGCTGTCGCGGCCATGAGGGATGGAAAAGAAGTGACCTATCTCCCCACCTACGGAGCCGAGGTGCGCGGTGGAACGGCCAATTGTACAGTATCCATATCAGACGAGGAGATTTTCTCGCCTGTTGCGTCATCTCCGGATTATGGGGTCATAATGAATATGCCCTCGTTGCTCAAATATGAAAGTACGATCAAGAAGGGTGGCTCGATTATTCTTAATTCCAGCCTTATCGATACGGATCCTTCCAGGGATGATATAGACGTGGTCAAGGTCCCTGCCAATGATATTGCAAAGGAATTGGGTAGTGACCGTACCATCAACATGATCATGCTTGGGGCATTTGTCTCCAAGACGGAGGTTACCACTCTTGACTCCATCATGAATGGTCTTATCGAGATCGTAAAGGGTAAAAAGGCGAGACTTATGAAACTGAACCGAAAGGGACTTGACAGGGGCGCTGGATACGTCCCAAAAGGAGCCGGTAAATGAAAACCGTAAAGCAGATCAATCTCTTGCTGAAAAATGAACCCGGAACCCTTTCCGGAGTCAGTGACTTACTGGGTGCCAACGGCATCAATATCATTGCATTTTATGTTTCAACTGAAAAGGATGAAGGAAAACTTCATTTTGTCGCTAATGACCCTGACAAGGCGTTCAATGTTCTGAAAACAGCCGGCTACAGTCTGGAGTTGAAAGATGTCGTTGCATGCGAAACCCCTCATCACCCCGGCGGTCTGAACGCGGTTTTGAAGCCGTTAAAAGCGGCCAATATCAATGTTGATTATATTTATCCCTGTATCGGAACGGGTGATATTACCGTCTTGATCCTGGGCATAGGCCCTGTGAAGGAGGCCTTGCAAGTTATGGAAGAAAACTGGATCCGTATTCTGGATGATGATCTGTACCATATTTGATCCGTTTACCTGTTCTCTTCCGGGATTATTGCCGAAACCCCTTCCTCTTATCACCACAAAAAAATAGATCCCCATAATTTTCATTCATCATCATTGGGATCTCTTTTCAAATTTCAAAGCCATAATCACTATAGAAGGAATAATACCACTTAAGGTTGGCTTCTATTGGTTGGCACTGCCGGTCAAAAGGCTCGGTGTGGCACTCTTCTCCAGCCGCATCTACTCCTGAGTTGCAAGCGGCCCTCACTGCGGCCTGCTTTATGAGAAGGATGAGGGTTTCATTAGGCCTGTGAAGTGCAGGCTGCGACTCGGGCCGCGGCAAAGGCCGGAGGAGATTTGATCCGGAAGATGCGGTTTTTCGAAGAGCCCCATACCTTCGCCTTCCATAATAAGGCAGTCGAGGCAGGGACATGGGGGTCTCTTTTCAAAGGCCGCATGGTATGACGTTTTATGGAATTTAATGAGGCCTGAGATTTCAGCATTGGCCAGCCCCTGAAGGGACTCTTTGTCGTGCCCTCAATCGTTATGCTCCGCCACGGGCCGACTGTTTGCGCGAATGGGGGCGTTCGACTCTTTCGGCAGAAGTCGGGATGCGCTTTTTGAAAAGAGATCGCCATGGCCCGAATACATTAAATAGGGGTAAAGGTTACAAGGTCGTGTATGCTGAAAGAGACAGGGCGTGGCTTTGAGGCCTTGTTTCCCTTTTTATCCCGCCATGCGTTTGTAATTCTTGTATCTCTCCTTCATGTCCTCTTCAGCCTTTTTGAAGAGCTTCTCTGCATGATCCGGAAAGGTCCTTGTCAAACTGGAGAAACGAACTTCTCCCATCAGGAATTCCTGAAAATTACCCTTGGGTTCTTTGGAATCGAGAATAAAGGGATTCTTGTTCTCCGCTTTGAGCCTGGGATCATAACGATACAGGGACCAGTAACCGCTTTCAACGGCCTTTTTTTCCTCTTCCTGACTGTAAGTCATATTGAGGCCATGGTTGATGCACGGTGAATAGGCGATGATCAGAGATGGCCCGTCATAGCTTTCTGCCTCTAAAACGGCCTTCAGGTACTGATTCTTATTGGCGCCCATGGCCACAGAGGCCACATAAATATACCCGTATGTTACGGCCATCATACCCAGGTCTTTCTTGCGGGTATATTTGCCGCTTGCGGAAAACTTGGCAACCGCGCTGGTCGGCGTGGACTTGGATGCCTGTCCGCCCGTATTGGAGTAGACTTCGGTATCCAGGACAAGGACATTGATATCCCGTCCCATGGCCAGTACATGATCCAAACCACCGTATCCGATATCATAGGCCCACCCGTCTCCACCAATTACCCAGACGGATTTCTTTGTCAGGTATTCGCTCAGATCCAGAATTTCGAGAAGTGTCGGATTGATATCCACCTCCGGATCTATCAAATCCGTCTCGATCAATTCCACTATCTGCCTGCCAAAGGCCTTTGATTTATCCCCGTCACCCATGTTGTCAAGCCAACCCTGCAATGCATCCCGGAGATTTTCGGATACACCGCTTTCCAGGGCTTCCTGGGCCAGATCTGCGATTTTCAATCGTTTCTGGCTCACCGCCAGTTCCATGCCGAACCCATACTCGGCATTGTCTTCAAACAGTGAATTGGCCCAGGCGGGGCCGTGCCCTTCCTCATTCATGGTATAGGGGCAACTTGGCGCTGACCCCCCATAGATGGAAGAACACCCCGTGGCATTGGCTATCATCATACGATCACCAAACAGCTGGGTTATAAGTTTAATGTAGGGCGTTTCACCGCATCCGGGGCAGGCACCAGAAAACTCAAAAAGCGGCTGTCTGAACTGGCTTCCCTTAACCGACGTTACGGGCATCACATCGTCCAAAACGGGGAGTTTGGAGGAAAAGACATGGTTGGGAATCTGAACCTCGGTCTGAGATTTGAAAGGTTTCATGATAAGCGCCTTTTTCTTGGCCGGACACACCTCGGCACAACTTCCGCAGCCCACACAATCTAAAGGACTGATCTGGATCCGGTAACGCAACCCTTTCAACTCCTTGCCCTTCGCCTCCACGGTAAGAAAGCCCTTTGGGGCATCCTTAAGATCTGCCTTTTTGGCCAAAACAGGTCGAATGACCGCATGGGGACACACAAACGAGCACTGGTTGCACTGGATACAGTTTTCCGGCTGCCATTCCGGAACATTGATGGCAACCCCTCTCTTTTCGTATCTCGTTGTGCCGGTCGGGAACACGCCATCAGGACTGAAGGCGCTCACAGGAAGCTTGTCCCCCTGCTGAGCAATCATGGGTCTCATAACGTTCTTTACGAACTCGGGCTCGTCCTTCTCCATGTAGGCCTCCTGCCCGGCCCTGGCCCAGGTTGCTGGGACTTTTACCTTTTTCAAGGCACCAACAGCATTGTCAACCGCCGCATAGTTCATCTGAATAACCTTATCACCCTTCTTGCCATAGGTCTTTTTGATGGCGGTTTTCATGTAATCAAAGGCGTCCTTTGGAGGGATTACGTTGGCAATCTGGAAAAAAGCAGCCTGCATTATCATATTAATGCGCGCCCCCAAACCAAGTCCGGCGGCTATTTTAACCGCGTCAATGTTATAGAAATTAAGTTTCTTTTGGGCGATTGTCCTTTTCATGTGATCCGGCAGCCTGGTTCCCAATTCCTTCTGGCTCCACGGGGAATTAAGCAGGAAAGAGCCTCCCACCCGAATCCCTTCCAGGATATCGTATTGTTCAACGAATGCAGGATTATGGCACGCTACAAAATCGGCCTTGGTCAGCAGGTACGGAGACTGGATCCTATGTGGGGAAAACCGGAGGTGTGAAATGGTGATCCCTCCTGACTTTTTGGCATCATAGGCAAAATAGGCCTGTGCAAACATGTCTGTATTTTCACCAATGATCTTTATAGCATTCTTATTGGCACCAACCGTTCCGTCGGCACCCAGGCCCCAGAACTTGCACCTTACGGTCCCTTCAGGAGATGGATCGATCTCTTCTCCCAGTTCAATCGAGGTGTGTGTCACGTCGTCTGTAATACCGACCGTAAAATGCGACTTAGGTGCCCTTGAGCGCAGATTATCATAAACTGCCTTGACCATGGTCGGTGTAAAATCCTTGCTGCCCAGGCCGTAGCGGCCGCCTACTATAAGAGGTATTTCATTCCTTTCCAAAAAAACAGTACATACATCCTGGTAAAGCGGTTCTCCAATGCCCGCGGGAGACTTGCTCCTGTCAAGCACCGCAATGCTATCGGCGGTGGCCGGCATAGCCCTCAGGAAGTGTTCTTTGGAAAAAGGCTGGTAGAGGCGCACTTTGATGAGACCGACACGTTCCCCCAGTCCGTTTAAATACTTCACGGTTTCTTCAATGACATCACAACTGGATGCCATTGAAACGATGACCCTGTCCGCCTCGGGGTCTCCCACGTAATCAAAGAGGTTGTAAGGACGACCAACCATATCGCCAACCTTTTCCATCTCTTCCTGAACAATATGGGGGATTCGCGCATAGAAAGGATTGGCGGCCTCACGATTCTGGAAAAAGATGTCCGGATTCTGGGCGGTTCCCCTCATTTGTGGGCTCTCAGGATTCATGGCACGGCTTCTGAAATCATCAATGGCTTCCCAGTCCACAAGTCTGGCAATATCCTCGTAATCTATCATTTCTATCTTCTGAATCTCCGAGGAGGTCCTGAATCCGTCGAAGAAATGGAGGAACGGCAAAGTGGACCGAATCGCTGAAAGATGTGCCACCAGGGCGAGGTCCATGACTTCCTGTACGGATGCTGAGGCAAGCAGGGAAAAGCCTGTTTCACGGATAACATTGATATCAGAGTGATCCCCGAATATGGAAAGCGCATGGGCAGCAACGGCCCGTGCAGAGACATGAAAGACACCCGGCAACAATTCCCCGGTCATCTTGTACATGTTTGGAATCATCAATAGAAGTCCCTGGGAGGCAGTGAATGTGGACGCCAGAGCGCCCGCAGCAAGAGCCCCGTGAACAGAGCCGGCCGCACCCGCCTCCGATTGCATCTCGACCACCTTCAACACCTGGCCGAAGATATTTTTTCGTCCATGGGCGGCCCATTCATCAGCATATTCTCCCATGCTGCTGGAAGGGGTAATAGGGTAGAGCGTGCACACATCGCTCATAGCATAAGCCACATGGGCGGCCGCTTCATTTCCTTCTATAGTACTTATTTTTGCTCTCATATTTTTTCCTCTCTTGATTTTTCAAATGTGGTGTTGATCCTTTATGATATTATTCCAGTACGAGCAGAACGGCATCGGCTTCCACCGCATCTCCTTTTTTGCATTTCACTTCTTTGACGGTGCCGGATTCATTTGCGACCACAGGCAGTTCCATTTTCATAGCCTCAAGGATAACGACCTCATCACCCTCATTGATAGTGTCCCCTACGTTTACCTTAACATCAATAACCTTTCCACCCATTGGAGATGTCACATCGCTCACAGTAAAATCCTCCTGTTCTATTTTCTTACAAAAGAGTTTAAAAATCCCTTAGCGGGGATTCCTTAACAACAAAGTCCCTATCCTTTCAACCTCTTAATATCATCAACAAGCCCCTGCACGGCGGCTGCGGAATTGTCAAGGGCCGCTTTTTCTTCATCCGTCAATTCAATCTCGATTACCTCTTCTATACCGTTTTCACCTAACTTGACGGGCACGCCGATAAAGAGATTATTAATCCCGTATTCCCCTTCCAGATAGGCCGCGCAGGGGAGAATTTTTTTCTTGTCCTTCAGGATAGCCTCTGCCATTTCCACAGCAGCAGATGAAGGCGCATAGTAAGCGCTCCCTGTTTTGAGAAGCCCGACGATTTCGGCCCCTCCATTTCTTGTGCGATCTACAAGTTCCTCTATCCGCTCAGGAGATATAAACTCCGTAATAGGAACCCCTGCTACGGTTGAATAGCGGGGAAGTGGAACCATGGTATCGCCGTGTCCGCCGAGAACCAGGGCATGAATATTCTCCACTGACACGTTGAGTTCCATGGCAATAAAGGCTCTAAAACGGGCTGAATCCAAAATGCCTGCCATGCCCATGACCCTGTTTTTCGGAAAGCCTGTTGTATCAAAACACACATGGCACATGGCATCCAGGGGATTGCTCACTATTATCAGGATTGCATCGGGTGCCACTGATGCAATTTCTCCGCAAACCGATTCCATGATCCCCATGTTGGTCGTTAGAAGATCATCACGGCTCATGCCCGGCTTCCGGGGTATTCCCGCAGTGATGATCACAATATCGGAGTCTTTCGCTTTATCATATTCACCCGTACAACCGATTACGCCGCTATCATGTGACTCGACTGGCGCCGCCTCACAAAGATCAAGCGCCTTTCCGGCAGGCACACCTTCAAGGACATCAATAAGAACCACATCGGCCAGCTCCTTTTCGCCAATCCGCATGGCGCACATAGCTCCGACATTTCCTGCTCCCACAACAGTTACTTTCTTTCTCATATCAATACTCCTTTTCCATTTTGTGTCCCAACCAAAACTGCTGACCCCTTCCGGTCACTATTTATTCATTTTCTGCCGCCTTTTTTTCCTCAATTTTTTTCATGGATCCGGATATGATTTTTCCGG
>CAZIXY010000128.1:0-9202 GCA_964543315.1 uncultured Desulfobacteraceae bacterium
GGAAGGGATTTAAAAAACGAGTGGAAAAGATAGCTAATAAAATCACCAAGAGTCACCGGCAGACTTGACCCCTTAAGACCCCTTAACAAAACAGTGATTTACGGTCGCGGCCGGAATCCATCAACCCTTACCGGATAAGTGAAAAAGAGTGCAAAAAATAGTGTATAGTTTGAAATGCCTAAAGCCCGCCCTATAGCAATTTTTCAGTCCCTTTTGCATAGCCGATGGCCTATTCAGGATCCGGCCTCGATGTTTAATAATGCTATTGAACGGTCTGGGTCAGGGTTGTGGTGCCCCCGGCATGACTCGAACATGCGGCACCCAGATTAGGAATCTGGTGCTCTATCCACCTGAGCTACGGGGGCACATGTAAAATTTTTAACATAAACTGGTTTAATGTCAAATGATTTTGAATGGAATCGGTTCAGAAATGCATTGATTTAACATATAAGAAGACATATACTATAAAGATATGTAAGAATTTTTACGGGGTAAAGCACCTAATAGATTATTGATTTTTAAGGCGCGTGGGGATGTAGCTCAGGTGGGAGAGCGGTACGTTCGCAACGTACAGGTCAGGGGTTCGAATCCCCTCATCTCCACCATATTGCGTTATGGCATGTTGTGTCTTTTGATACCAATGAATGAAAAGCTGAGTGGTCTATCATGAGCCGAGAGTCAAAAATTGACAGGAAAACAAAGGAAACGAACATAAACCTGGAACTCAACCTTGATGGAAAAGGGTTGTCCGAGGTGGATACCGGTATCCCTTTCATGGATCACATGCTGAGTCTCATGGCGGCGCATGGTTTTATGGACATGAAATTGATAGCCACGGGGGATACTGAGATTGACGACCACCACACAGTCGAGGATCTTGGTATTTGCCTGGGTATGGCCATAAAAGATGCCCTGGGTGAAAAACGTGGGATCAGACGCTATGGACAGGCGGTTATACCGATGGATGAAGCACTGGCAAGGGTTGTCATGGATATTTCGAATAGACCTGTGCTGTGCTACAGGGTGCCTTTGAAAAAAAGAACCACCGGCACATTTGATGTAGGCTTGATCAGGGAGTTTTTTCGTGCCCTTGTGACCAATGCAGGTATAACAATGCACGTTGATCTTCTTACCGGAGAAGAGCCTCACCATGTTTCTGAGGCGGTATTCAAGGCATTCGCAAGGGCTCTGGATATCGCCGGCGGACCTGAAAGCCGGTTGAACGGGAACGTGCCCTCCACGAAAGGGCTTTTGTAGCATATGGGGGTATCTATGTATCTTAAGATTTTTTTTAGGTTTAATATGCTTCTGGGGCTTCTGGTACTTGTTGGGTTCGGATCCTGCCCTGGTTGCTATTCAAAAAGGGCCGCTGTTCCCGAAGAGAAACCGCCCGTTTACAGGATAGATAAAGTTGTTGTCGTCGGATTTCAGGCTGCCATGTCCGAGGGCGCGAAGGCCGGAGTGATTCGTGATCCGTTATCCGGCGGTATTTATATGGCGGCCCCTGTCTCGAGTGATGCGGTTCTTAAGATGAATGAGATCCTTTTCGATAATCTGGTGGACTCCAAGATGTATCAGCTTGTATCTCCGGGGCAGGCTACGGGGGTTTATTCGAGACTCGTGGATTCGGACCCGAACATGGGCGTAGATACCATTCGGATTTTGCAGAAGGTGGGAAAAACATTCGGGTGCGATGCCGTGCTGGCTGGTCATATTTATAGATGGCAGGAGAGGGAGGGCACCGCTATCGGGGTAAATCGTCCCGCCTCCGTGGCCTTTGATCTCCATCTGGTAAGACCAAAAGACGGCGCTATTATCTGGAGGACGAGGTTCGATAAAACCCAGAGATCTTTGTCCGAGAATCTCCTGGATGCGGAAACCTTCTTCCAGAGCGGTGGGCGATGGTTGACGGCGGAAAAGCTTGCTATTCTGGGGCTGAACAAGATGTTGAAGGACATGCCCGGAGGCAAGAAATGAAAAAAGGGGGATTGTTGTTTGGTCGTCATCCCGGCTATTGATATCAAAGGGGGTCGTTGTGTCAGGCTTAAACAGGGCCGTATGACCGATGAGACAGTGTTTTCTGAGGTCCCTGAAGAGATGGCCGTGAAATGGTTTGGGCTGGGTGCTGAAAGACTCCACATTATAGATCTTGACGGCGCTATCAGAGGAAGACCGGTAAATAGTACGACAATAAAGAGAATAGTCAATGCTGCTCCTATTCCAGTAGAACTCGGTGGTGGGGTGAGAGATATGGATTCCATGGATGCCTATTTTGACATTGGAATCCATTACATGATTTTGGGCACCGTGGTCTACAAGGATCCGGAATTTGTGATGCAGGCGTGTGAACAATTTCCCGACAGGATTATTCTCGGAATTGATGCGAGAAATGAGCGTGTGGCGGTTGAGGGATGGACAGAGGAAACAGATTTGAAACCGGAGGAGCTGGCAAAAAAATTTGAAGCCTCAGGCGTCAGTTCTGTAATTTACACCGATATTCACAGGGACGGGATGAGAACAGGCCCGAATGTAGATTCCACAAGGGCCCTGGCCAGGGCTATTCAGGTACCGGTTATTGCATCGGGAGGGATTTCAGGCATTTCAGATGTCCAAGAAATATTAAAGCTTGAGGAAGACGGGGTTATTGGAATGATAACCGGAAGGGCTCTTTATGACGGCAGCCTTGATCTTTCCGAGGCAATTGAATTTTGCAGGGGCGAAAGATAGATAAAATTTTAACCCTTGACTTTTCAAATAAATGAAATATAATATTTTGTTTTCTTTATGGGATTTTTGACTTATGAAGCTGCATCAGAAAATCATTGAAGATTTAAAAAGCTCAATTAAGGCAAGGGATGAAGGTCGCACTTCATGCCTGAGGATGCTCAAATCCTCCCTCAAGAACAAACAGGTCGAGAAGGGCCGAGAATTAGAGGAGGAGGAAATACACGCGGTCATTTCTTCAATGGTCAGGAAAGGCAAGGAGGCCATAAAGGAATTCACGAACGGCGGTCGTGAGGATTTGGCCCGCAAAGAAGAAAAAGAAATCGCAATTTTTTATGAGTATCTGCCCCAGCAATTGACCCCTGACGAAATCGAAAAGACACTTAAAGAGGTTATCTCTGAGCTGAAGGCCGAAAGTCCCAAGGACCTGGGAAAAGTTATGAAGTTAGCCATGTCCAGAATGGCAGGGCAGGCACAGGGCAAAGAAGTCAACGAAATAGCCAGGAAATTGCTTAGCTAAAGACCCACACTTATCTGATATCGCCTGCATGATCGAACATACCTCTCAGGTTCTTGGATTCCATAGCCTGTTGGATATCTTGTCCCGCTATGCCTCCTGTTTGCTGGGCCAGTCAGACTGCCTATCCCTAAAACCATCGAATGACAAAGACTTCATTGATAACGAGTTGAGGCTGGTTTCGGAGATGAGACTCCTTGTTAAAATAAAGGGTTTCGTCTCCTTATCCGATATAAGCGACATATCGCCGGTTTTAAAAAAGACGAGGGCGGAAAGTTCGTACCTGCAACCGAAAGAACTTTTATGCATTCGGAGACTTGTTGAAGTATGCCGACAATCAAAGAAACACCTCGGTTCTGAGCGAACTTTAGTTCCGAGATTATACGGTCTTGTGAAGGACATTCCCGGCTTTGACGAATTGCTGCGGGAGCTGAAAAAGACCATATCTCATTACGGTGAGGTGAAGGACTCGGCTAGCCCTGCATTAAAGAAGATCAGGGGAAAAAAGATACGGTTGAGGTCGGATCTCCAGAAGAAACTGGTGAATATCCAAAAGGCTGCCGGTCTTCCCGGTGATGGTGGGCAGGATCATCTGGTTACCGTGCGGGACGGCCGTTATGTGATTTTTTTGAGGACAGATCTAAAATCACGGATCGACGGGATAATTCATGATTATTCCAGGACCAGGGCTACCTGTTTTCTTGAGCCGGTGGAGGCGATCCAGGACAACAATCGGATGACCGAGTTGTCACAGGCGGAAAGGGCGGAGGAGATTCGAATTCTCACGGATTTAACGGGATCGGTGAGAGACCTCGCGACCGAACTCGATCACTCACAGTCCGTTGTGGGCAAGTTGGACGGGCTTTATGCCCGAGCGAGATTCAGCCAGATTTATTCATGTGTGATGCCGGAGATCTGCCAGGAAGATAGAGTTGAGCTGAAGGGTGCAAGAAATCCGATCCTGGTGGCACAGGCACTAGACGGCACGAACCGTGATGAAGAAGCGGAACCTCCGGTGCCTGTCGATATTGTGCTGGACGGGAACCGGAATGTACTTATCATTTCCGGACCCAACAGGGGGGGGAAGACGGTTACGCTTAAGACGCTTGGCCTGTTGAGTCTTATGACCCAATCCGGTATTCATATCCCGGCCGAGGAGGGGAGCAGGCTTTGTGTTTTTGATCAGATTATGGCGGACATAGGCGATGATCAGGACATCCACTCCGGTCTCAGCACCTTTTCGGCCCACACGGTCCATCTGAAATACATGCTGGAGCACGCAAAAAAGAAGAGCCTTGTCATAATTGATGAACCGGGTATGGGAACCGATCCCGATGAGGGGGTCGCGCTGACCATGGCTGTCCTGGATTTTCTTTCCGGATACGGGGCACTCGTGGCCGTATCCACTCATCTGAACCGTCTGAAAACGTACGGATTGTTAAATAAAAAGGCCGTTAATGTCTCCGTCGAGTTTGATACGGAAAGGAACCGCCCTACCTTCAGGCTTAAATATGGGGTCCCGGGTATCAGCCATGCATTGGAAATAGCTGAGGATATAGGAATACCATCCGGTATCGTCGGCAAGGCGAAGGGTTACCTTGATCAGAATGAAGTCCGTCTCAATCGGCTTATTGAAAAACTGAACAATCTTGTTGCGGAGGCCGACGGCAAAAAAATGGAGGCGGAGGAGGCCAAGCAAAGATATCATTCCTCGGCAGAGCAAATGCATGACAGGCTTGCCGTTTTGGAGGCCGAGAAGAGGGCAATGACAGAGGCCAAGAGGGTAGAGGCGGAAACCGCTATTGAAACGGCCAGGGAGGATCTGAGGCAGGCCATTAATTTGTTAAAGACAAAAAAAGAAAGCGTCCAGGCTTATGTAACGGATAGGTATGCGGAAGTCGGCCGTCAATTGATGGGCTATTTTGAGCCGGAAAAAATTGAAGATAAGACTACCGAACCCGAAGAGATCAAAACCGGATGCCCCGTGTATCATAAAAGACTCAAACAGAGGGGTTTTGTAAGATCAGTAGATCCGGGTGCCAAGCGTGCCGAGGTGATTCTGGGCAAACTAAAAATTATTGCCGAGATCGGGGATCTGAAAGTGCTGAATGACGTGCCTGAGACAGATCCTGAGGTAGGCGAAAACAGCGTTTCCTGGGCGTTGAAGGAGGACCATTCAAAGGAGGTTAACGTGATTGGATACCGGGTTGACGATGCGCTTCCCCTGATTGATAGGGCAATAGATCGTGCCCTGGTAAAGGGTGAATTGCGCCTGAAAATCGTCCATGGATTCGGTACAGGAACGTTGAAGGATGCTATCCGCTCACATCTTAGCGAATCTCCTTTTGTGAGGGGTGTGTGCAGTGATGACCCAAGATATGGGGGTGATGCCATAACCGTTGTGGACTTGTCTTGAGGCCCCAGGAATCTAACTTGGGATTATGTGTAACCGGAATTCAGTTTCAATAACATGGTTTCTAATCAATCTGCAAAAGAAGAGATAAGAAGAACCGCCGATATTGTGGAGCTGATCGGCCAGTTTGTGAAGCTCAGGAAGGCGGGAAGAAACTACGTAGGTCTATGCCCTTTTCACGCTGAAAAGGAACCCTCTTTCACGATAAGCCCGGAAAGACAGACTTTCCATTGTTTTGGATGTAAAAGGGGTGGAGATATTTTTTCCTTCTGGATGGAGTACCACAGCGCTACTTTCCCGGAGGCACTGCGGGACCTTGCGGAAAAATATAATGTGACGATTTCCGGGGGGTATTCCCGGTCTGAGGAAATGGAAAGGGCCGCTCAAAGAGAGGCCTTATTCAAGATAAACGAAAAGGCGGCGTTTTATTTTCAGAGGGTATTGAACAACCGTAAAAAAGGCGCGCCTGCCCGGAAATACTTTGAGAAAAGGTTACTGCCGGATGAAATGATATCGGATTCCAGACTTGGTTATGCCCCGGATGAATGGGACGGTTTGAAAGGCTTTTTTCAAAGTGAAAAGGTGGGGTTGGATAATGTTGCCAGGGCCGGTCTGATCGTTCCAAGGAAAGGCGGCGGGTATTATGACCGATTTAGGAACAGAGTAATCTTTCCGATCTTTGATTTAAGGCAACAGGTTGTCGGATTCGGCGGCAGAGTGCTTGACAACTCCCTGCCCAAGTATTTGAACACACCTGAAAACCCTGTATTTCATAAGGGAGAGTTCCTGTATGGGTTGAACGCTTCCCATAAGCCCATCAGGGAAAAAGGCAGGGCAGTGATTGTGGAAGGTTACATGGATTGGCTGGCACTGAGAAAGCATGGTATAGGCGAGGTCGTAGCCACACTCGGGACAGCGCTTACTGAAAGACATGTCAGAAAACTTAAGGGATACGCAGGTGAAGCTATTATTGTGTTCGACGCTGACGAGGCGGGTAAAACAGCCGCAATAAAAAGCCTGCCTATTTTTTCGAACGAAGGTCTTTCCGTAAGGGCTGTTGTTCTGCCGGAAGGGCATGACCCGGACAGTTTTGTAAATGCCAACGGATCAGCCAGGTTTGTGGAGCTTCTGGATCAAGCCCCTGCAATGTTTGACTTTTTTCTTGAGCAGAAGATGGTTCGCAGGGAATCAGATGTGGAGGCAAAGGTGCGCCTGCTCAAGGAGATACTTCCGATTATGTCGGAGTTTCATGACAGCACGCAGCGTTCATTGTATGTGCGCCGCCTGTCAGAATGGATCGGAATCAAGGAGGAGGTGCTCTGGGATCAACTGAGAGCACTTGAAAAAACTCGGACAGCAAGTGCAGTCGGGTCGGATGTCAGGAACAGACTGGAAGCCTCGAAAGTGGAGAAGAGGTTTGACGATCTTCATTTACTCAACCTTTTGATTCACTACCCGGATGCAGCCCCGAGGCTTGTTGACTGTGAATGGAAAATTCTCCTTTCCGATGCAGCCGTTATGGAAATTGTCGACACCTTTTTCCAGAAATACAGTCAAGAGGGTTCGTTTTCACCCCAAGATTTGCTGGAGAGCCTTGAAAGTGACGACGCCCGCAAACAGTACAGTGAGGCACTTGTTGAGGCACCTCATTACACGAAGCAAGAGGTGGACCTGGCAGTAGCCGAGATCAGGGGAAAGGCGAATCAGAAGATGCTTTCGGCATCCATAAGAAAGGCAAGGGGAGACGCCGAAGCCCTGAATCAAATTCTTGAGTTAAAAAGGCGAAAAGACCACTGAGCATCAAGGAGTAAGGAACTGAGCAGTGAGCGATCCGTCAGGGCCGGGACGGAAAAATCGAGTGCCGGCCGCTCAGTGCCGAAAACTCCGTTGAATAATGGTTCCCGGGAGGAAAAGCATAATGAGTAAAAATACAGACATGGGGAATTTGAAGCGGCTCATAAATATTGGCAAAGATAAGGGTTACATCACTTTTGAAGAGCTGAATGATGACCTGTCAGATGAAATTGTCTCCTCCGAAGAAAATATTGACGACCTCATGATGATGTTTGAGGAACTGGATATCATGGTGATAGATGAGGACTCAAAGCAGGAGATCGAAAAGGCAAAAGATAAAAAGAAAAAACGGGCAGAGCCTGAAGAGAGAGATAGTGCCCGTTTGGAGATAGCGGAAAAACCGTCCCGGGTTTCTGATCCGGTAAAGATGTATTTGAAGGAGATGGGTTGTATCTCTCTTCTGACCAGAGAAGGGGAGGTGGAAATTGCCAAGAGGATCGAGGCCGGCGAGAAAAATGCCTTGAGCGCGTTATTGGATTGTAGTATCGGCGTCGAGCATATTATCGATCTGGGGAAGGCACTCAAGGAGGATTTGATCAAACTGAAAGATGTGATCAACGATCTGGAGGACGACGATAACAACTATATGCAGCTCGGCGAGAGAAAGGAGTCTCTTTTATCTCTGATTGATAAAATTGAGGGGCTGCATGATGGAATTCGCTTAAAACGGAGAGAGCTGGCAAAGAAAAGAATCTCCGAAAAAAAGAAGAAGAGTCTTTCGACCAGGATTAAAAAGGACCAGAAGAAAATCATGGAACTGGTCAACTCTTTCAGCCTTGAAAAAGGACAGCTTGAATTGATGGTGGAGAGATTCCAAGATCTCCTGGTGGAGATTGAGTGTGCCGAAAAGGATATGGCCGAGTGCATGTTAAAGGCGGGTGGCAAGTCCATTTCTTATCTTAAGAAATGTTTGTCCAAGGCACCGAAATCTGCAAAAGATGATTATGTGGTTTCTCCCATCGGTTTATCCAAGTGCGACCTTATCGCCCTAAAAACGAAAGCGGAGAATGCCCAAAAAATCGTCAAGAATGTCAAGGAACGAACTAACATGACTCCTCGACAGTTGAAAGTAAGGCTAAAAAGAATAGAAAGAAGCGTCGAAAAGGCAAAATACGCCAAGTCCGAACTTATTGAGGCCAACTTGAGGCTTGTTGTCAGTATTGCCAAAAAATATACGAACAGGGGTCTCCAGTTTCTTGATCTTATTCAGGAAGGAAACATTGGATTGATGAAGGCGGTTGACAAATTTGAATATCAGCGGGGTTACAAATTCAGCACTTATGCCACCTGGTGGATCAGGCAGGCGATAACCAGGGCTATCGCGGATCAGGCGAGGACAATCAGGATCCCTGTGCATATGATTGAAACAATAAATAAACTTATTCGAACCTCGCGTTATCTCGTTCAGGAGCACGGTAGAGAGCCGACCCCTGAAGAGATCGCCAAAAAAATGGAATTTCCGCTGGAGAAGGTCAGGAAAGTGCTGAAAATTGCAAAGGAGCCCATTTCTCTCGAGACACCCATCGGCGAAGAAGAAGACAGTCACCTTGGAGACTTTATTGAGGATAAAAAGGTCCTCTCTCCCGGAGATGCCGTTGTCAATTTCGGCCTGGCGGAGCAGACCAGAAGAGTTTTAAGGACGCTGACACCCAGGGAGGAGAAAGTCCTCAGAATGAGATTCGGCATTGGCGAGA
>CAZIXY010000129.1:0-9194 GCA_964543315.1 uncultured Desulfobacteraceae bacterium
TAAAAAGTTAGGTTGTGAGGATCAGCGCTCAAAAAAACCGCGGACAGTTATTAAAGAGCCCATCTTAATATGGAGGCTCCCCAAGTGAGACCTGCTCCGAAGCTGACAAGGAGGATATAGTCTTCTTTTTTTAGAAGGCCTTTGCGGTTGGCTTCGTCAAGGGCGATCGGTATGGAGGCTGAAGAGGTGTTCCCGTATCTATGGAGGTTTGTATAGACTTTTTTCATGGGGATATTCAGATTTTTTGCCATGGCCTTAATAATTCGGATATTGGCCTGGTGCGGGACAACAAGCCCCACATCTTCACTTTTGAGGGAGTTGTGCCTAAAGGCCTCCCTGGCAATGGAAGACAGACACTCAATGGCACTTTTGAAAAGTTTGTGTCCCTCCATCTTGAGATGGAAAGGCTTTATGCCGATGGTATGAAGGATCTTGGGGGTGTCAAAATTGCCGTCTGAAGAATACAGCAGGTCCCAGAGCTTTCCGTCCGATTTCAGATGGGTCGAAAGGATTCCATCTTTTTTTGATGTTGGCGACACGACTACGGCACCTGCGCCATCACCCAGCAACACGGCCGTACTTCGATCCCGCCAGTTCAATATGGCTGAAAGGCGTTCCACTCCTATAACCAGTGCATTTTTACATGTCCTCGATCGGATGGCGTTATTCACGGTGCTTAGGGCGTACAGGAAGCCCGAACATCCGGCGGATATGTCAAAAGCGGCGGCATTGCTAGCCCCCAATGCGGTCTGCACCATGCACGCTGTGGAAGGGAACTGACGATCCGGCGTAACAGTACCAACCACGACCATATCCAAGCTGCCGGGGGAAATTCCAGCCATCTGCATGGCCTTTAGAGATGCCTTGGTGGCCAGATCAGTGGTGTTTTCATTTCCTCCCTTTGATGAGATATGGCGCTGTTTAATACCGGTACGACGTGTAATCCACTCATCGGTAGTATCTACAAAACTTTCGAGATCCTTATTCGAAAGTATCCTCTTTGGTATGGAGGAACCTGTCCCTATAATATTTGCCTGTGGCACAATTTTCCCTGCTCTGCCCTTTTAAGGCCCGATTTCTTAATAGTTTTGGATAAGACAAGATTATTTCCGTGGAGTCAAGAAAATTCTGGGCCGGCAATTGAATACCCAAAAACATCAGGCGTGCCTGAGAAGTTGCAAATGGTTGAAATTTTATGTGTTTTGCGATTTATCATCCAGGTTCGTCGCTGCCATGGGGACTTTCGAATCGCTGATCAGGAATCGGGGGCGTCATCGGTAAGCAGGAGGTTTCCTTCTTCCTCTTGTTCTTCAAGCAGATGTCGTTGTGTCCTCAGTTCCTCGATCCTGTTCAAGGGTCTTTCAAGCTGGCGGCGTCTGGTTGTCATGAGTGCTTCATACTCCTTCTGGGCATCCCCGATGCGCTTTCCAACAACTCTCAGTTTCTTGAGAAATTCATCCCACTGCTTGTTGAAAGAACCCAATAAGGAAAGTATCTCGTTCGAAGTTTGCTCAAGTGAAAAATTCTCAACGGCCTGGCGAATGACCGCAAGAACTGCGAACAAGGTTATGGGCGAACAGAGAACGACCTTGCTTTTGATACCGTTATCGAGAATGGAATTGTCCTGCTCATGAATAAAGGCATATATTTGTTCATTGGGGATAAAAAGGAGAACATAGTCAAGCGTGTTCTGCTGGGGATTGATATAATCACGGGTGGTGACTTCTTTGATCCTGGCCTTGACGTCTTTCAAGAAATCATTCCTGAATTCAGACCGTTCCAGGTCGGAGCTCGCTTCCAAAAATTTCATATAATTGTCCAAGGGGAACTTGACGTCCATATTCAGCTTGAGCTCTCTGGGCAAAATAAAGGTGAAGTCGGGTCGTGTCCCTATTCCTTCAACTGATTTTTGTTTGACGTAATTTACGTTTTCAATGAAGCCGGCCATTCTGAGGACGTCTTCCGCCATTCTTTCACCCCATTGCCCCCTTATCTTTGTGCTTGCAAGTGCTTCCCGAAGGGTATTTGTGGTTTGCATAAGTGCTGCCGTTTGTACTCCTGTTGCTTTTAACTGGCTTGTCAGCTCTCCGAATTTTTCAACTCTATCTTTCTCAAGCTCTTTGACCAGCCTTGACACGCTTTCCAATTCCGTTGTCATTCGTTTGAGTTGCTCATCAATGAGGCCCTTTTTTGAGCTGAGTTCTCTTATACTGATTTCCCGCTCTGAATCCAGTTTGGATTTGGCCAACTTGAGGAATTCCTCTGTTGATTTGGTAAGGGCGTCGAGAGAAAGACTCCCAAAGCTGGCCTTCAGGTCGGAAAGGACGGCATCCATGGTCTCTTTTCGCTGTGTGTCGGTTTCCAAAAGAAGCTCGGCCGCGATTTTTTTGGCTGATTTTGTTTGATAGAGCTTCAGGGTGAATGCGACGAGAAGTCCCAGAGCAAAGCCTGCAAGGACAGCGATGAGATTGGGCCACCAGGGCATGGGGTTCTCCAAAAAAAAATTTTATTAAAACGAGCAAGCGGAATTGATTGTGTTAAATAGACTATTAAAAATTTTTATAAGAATTCAAGGTATTTGTCAACCAGCAAGGGGCTTTTTGGCGGCTGCTGCCTTGACAGCATTTTCCATCTTCCAATATAGTCCTATTTTCGAGTCTGATAAACAGCGGGAAAGGCATGCATCATCCTATTTGCCAAATGGAGAGGAAGGTCAAAACGAAAATATTAAATCATGGAGGTTGCTATGCGTCCACTTACTGGAATAAAGGTCATTGAAATGGCGGGCCTTGCACCGTCGCCCTACTGCGGAATGCTGCTCTCTGATTTTGGTGCCGATGTTGTTATAGTTGACAGGCTTTCTAAAGGCGCGCCGGAGATCCCGAATATCATGCCGAAAAATCCCTTTGACCGAGGAAAGCGGTCCATACGAGTCAATCTGAAAACCGGTCAGGGGGTCGAGATCGTTCGCAAGATGATCCGTGATTTTGATGTTCTCTTAGAGCCTTACCGTCCCGGTGTAATGGAGACCCTGGGACTCGGCCCCGATGAGGCCTTAACGTTAAACCCAGGGCTTATATATGCCCGCCTGACAGGGTGGGGGCAAGACGGCCCTTACGCTAACATGGCGGGGCATGATATTAATTATATCGCCCTTTCCGGTGCCCTTTCCCTCTTCAAACGCAAGGGAGAAAAACCGCTCCCGCCCTGCAACCTTTTGGGTGATTTTGCAGGGGGTGGCATGCTTTGCGCTATGGGTATCCTGCTTGCATTGATCGAAAGGAGCAACTCCGGTAATGGACAGGTGGTGGATGCCGCCATGGTGGACGGCGCGGCCAACCTGTCAGTGCTGTTTTTCGGTCTCTTGGCCAACCATCTCATGACCCTTGATATTGGAACCAATATGCTGGATTCCGGGGCCCACTATTACCAGACCTATGAAACGGCCGACGGGAAGTTCATGGCCGTGGGCGCTATTGAAGGCAGGTTTTATTCCGAACTGCTCAAGGGGCTCGGGCTGGATGCCTCCTCACTTCCACATCAAAATGACATGCAGAGATGGCCGGAGATGACTAAACGTTTTGCCAAGGTGTTCAAGACCAAAACGCGGGATGAATGGGCCGCCGTCTTTGAAGGAAAGGATGCGTGTGCGGCTCCTGTCCTCGATCTGAATGAGGTGGATCAACATCCACACAACAGGGAGAGGCAACTAATCATAGACGTAGACGGGGTGCCCCAGCCTGCTCCGGCTCCAAGGCTTTCTCGTACGCCTGGAAAGGCAAACCAAGCGGGAAGTTTAAGGGGTTCTGAGATGCGGGAGATTCTAACGGAGCTGGGATGTCCGGAGGAAGAAATTAAGGAACTTCTTGATGCAGGGATCGTGGAACAAGTATCGTAAACGGATTGAAAATTAATCCCGGGCCTGGATTACCGAATGGGGTGTCCCTATAGAGGAGAAAAGGGCGGGATACCGGGTCTCAAGAAGATAAGGGTTTAACACAGTCCGAAGAATCACCCGACAGCTTCAGTAGGGCGTGTCCCAAAGCCGGCAACAGCACGGAAAGATTGTCCTTAACCCCTCCTGGGCTGCCAGGCAGGTTGATTATGAGACAGTCGCCCCTGACTCCGACCTTTGCCCGGGAGATCATGGCATGGGGCGTTTTTTTAAGGCTGGCTATGCGCATTGCTTCCGCCATCCCCGGAACCTCATAGTCAATGACATCTGCCGTGGCCTGAGGTGTGAGGTCGGTGGGGCTGACACCGGTTCCTCCGCTGGTAACGATCAGTGACAATTTGTCCCTGTCAACCCATGTGCGGAGTATTTCCGCGATCTGCCGGCGTACATCAGGGACGATTTCCCTTTTAAGGACCTTAAAACCTTGTTCCTCAAGGATGCCGACGATGATCTTGCCGCTTTCATCCTTTCTTTGTCCCTTTGAGCCCTTGTCGCTTACTGTTAAAACGCCGGCCCTGATTTCAAAGTCCATTATGTTTGTGCCCTGTTAATCCTTTTCCTTTGCAGCAGCGATGACCTTTTCAGACAGCTGAGCAGGAACCTCTTCGTAATGGGAGTGTTCCATCTGGAAGGAACCCCGGCCGCCGGTTAGGGAATTGAGGTCCAGGGCGTACTTCAGGACTTCAGCAAGGGGAACTTGGGCTATGATGACCTGGTATTTGCCATGACTGTCCATGCCGAGGACCTTTCCGCGTCTGCCGTTCAGGTCGCCCATAACGTCTCCCATAACATCTTCAGGAACAGTGACCTCCATTTTCATTATAGGTTCAAGCAGAACCGGGTTGGCATCCTGGATAGCCTTCTTGAGACACATGCTGGCAGCAATTTTAAACGCCATTTCAGAGGAATCCACGTCGTGGGATTTGCCGTCAAAAAAACGTACTTTCAGATCAACAATGGGATATCCTGCGAGTATTCCGCTCTGAAGCGCCTCTTGCAGACCTTTTTCCACAGCGGGCACAAAATTCCGTGGAACATTCATTCCGGTCAAATCTTCATCAAACTCAAATCCCGAATCCCTTTCCAATGGAGACACATCAAAATGCACCTCTGCAAATTGTCCTCTGCCGCCCGATTGTTTTTTATGGCGGTAAATGACTTTTTGAATGGGTTTTTTGATGGTTTCCCTGTAAGGCACCTTAACAGGGTTTAGGTTAACATCTACACCGAATTTTCGGTTCAGCTTTTCACACGTTGCCTCCAGATGTATCTGCCCGGTTCCGGACAGGATTATTTCTGATGTGGTCTGATCCCTCTCCAATCTGAGGGTGGGATCCTCCTCAAGGAGTTTTGCTAATGATGAAAAGACCTTATCTTCGCTTCCTTTTACTTTTGCCTCCACAGCGTAGGATATAACCGACGGCAGAGGATCCGCAGGTTTGTAAACAATGGCATCATCAGCCGAGCACAGCGTATCTCCGGTAGATGTTTCCTTCAGTTTGGCTATTGCAACAATGTCCCCGGGCCCTGCAATTTCTAATGGCTTTTGTTTTTTGCCCTCCATGGCAAGAAGTTGTCCGAATTTTTCCTTGGAGTCCTTGTTGGCGTTATACAGGGTCGAATCCGGTTTGATCGTACCGGAAAAGACCCTAAGAAGGGAAAGTTTTCCCGCAAAAGGGTCCGCAACGGTTTTAAAGACAAGGGCGGAAAAAGGCCCATCGTTTATTGGAAGCCTTTTGATTTGTTCTTGACTTCCGGGTTTGGTCCCTTCCTTGGGCTGCCTCTCCAGAGGCGATGGGAGTCCTTCAATAATCAGATTCATCAGTTGGGGGACACCCACATTCAAAACAGCCGAGCCACAAATCACGGGAATGACTATTCGTGATTTAATGCCCAGCATAAGGTTTTCGGTTATTTCTTGATCGGAAAGCGATTCCCCGTCTAGGTATTTTTCCATAAGGCCGTCGTCGACTTCGACTATGTTTTCGATCATCTTTTCGCGCCATTCTTCGACGATATCATTCATATCTGCAGGTATGTCAGCACTCTCAAATTTTCCGCTTGCGTCCTTGCCGTACAGGTAGGCTTTCATTTTGATCAGATCAACCAGGCCTGAAAATTTATCCTCTTTGCCTATTGGCAGAAAGATAGGTGTGGCTTTAATTTCAAAGTTTTCTGAGACCTCTTCTACTGTTCTGAAGAAATCGGATCTTTCTCTATCAAGCTTGTTAACAAAGACTATTCTCGGTAGCTGTTCTTTGTCTGCAAAGGCCCACACCTTTTCAGTTCCGACCTTTACGCCGGCTGTGGCGTCGACGAGCACAACTGCGCTATCAGAAGCTTGAAGTGAGAGCCTGGTGTCTGAAAGAAAATTATCATCCCCAGGTGTGTCAACAATATTTATTACATGTTTTTTCCAGCTACAATGGTGAAAGGATGTGCTGATAGTAATTTTCCTTTTGGTTTCCTCGGGTTCAAAATCCAGATTAGATGTGCCGTCGTCCACATTGCCGAGTCGGGTTGTGGCTTTGCCGTTAAAAAGGATTGCCTCGGCAAGCGAGGTTTTACCGGCCCCTACGTGAGAAATGAGGCCTATGTTTCTCAGTTGTTCAGCTTTTTTTTCCATATTCAAACCCTTTCATTGTAGATCCTATATTTTAATAACCATATGTGATGCTTCTGAGGCTATCAGTAACGTTTTTTTATTCCATGCCTGGCTGATTCCGGATGGATCATAAGGAATGGATTAAGTACTTGGTAAAAAAAGTGGAAAGGCCAAAGTGAGCATCATTATTTTACGTTCTCTTTTTAAGAAACTGGACCGGTATGTTGTCAATTATTTTTGCTTTTTGGCGCAATCAGTCACGAATTTCGTCGAGATACAAAGGTTGGAAAGAACATAATTTAAAATTTTTAAATTACCCCATCATTAAAATTAAAGTCAAGGTCAGAATAAGCAAAGCAATTTTTTAATTGCTAATAAGATTAAAAATGTTAAACTTATTACTTTTTTGAACAGTTAATAGAGGGAAGTCGAATAGCAGGGAAATATCGGAGCGGTCTTGCTTTGTCCATTTATGATCAAATAAGGTTGTTTATTTCATACCTAAGAGATCAAAAGGGATACTCAAAACATACTATAAGAAATTACCTTATTGACCTAACGCAGTTTTCGGAATTCCTTGTAAAGAGAGAGACACCTACGCAGGATAATCAGAAATTGGGCCTGGAAATGGAGGCACTGGATGCTCTTGTAATTAGAGAATATCTGGGGAGCCTTTTCGGGCGTTTTGAACGCTCCACTATAGCTCGTAAGCTCTCCGCTGTGCGATCTTTCTTCACATTTTTGGAGAAGAAAGGCATCGTAAAGGCAAATCCGGCAGGTGATATTGCCACACCTAAGCTCGAAAAGTATATTCCCATATATCTTCCGGTGGATGACGTTTTCAGGCTCCTTGAAAGACCGGACCGGAAAAAACCTCTCGGGCTCAGGGATCTTGCTATTCTGGAAGTTCTTTATTCATGCGGCATCAGGGTGAGTGAACTTGAGGCATTAGACATATCCAGTGTTGATTTTGAGGAACGGCTTGTTACGGTTATCGGTAAGGGCGACCGGGAAAGGATTGTGCCCATTGGAAGGGTAGCCTTGAAAGCGATCGGTGACTACCTGGAAGCGACTCGAGACTTGAGGAAGGTAGAGGACTATGACTCCCGGGACACGCCCCTTTTTATCAACTTCCGGGGGGGACGTCTTTCGGCGCGAAGCATTGCGAGAATAATAAAAAGGTATGCGACGGAAAGCGGGTTGAATACTGAAATCAGCCCCCATTCCATGCGACATACCTTTGCAACGCACCTGCTGGACGGGGGTGCGGATCTTCGTTCGGTTCAGGAACTTCTTGGGCATGCGAGCCTTTCCACAACGCAGAGGTACACTCACGTAAGTCTTGACAGGCTCATGGAGGTCTACGATAAGGCCCATCCAAGGAGCGGGCTGAAATAGGCTGAATGAGTTTTGATGGACTCGTAAAAAGGCGCACGCCGACTTTTAGGAGGTTTTCATTTTTGAAATGAGGATGCGGGATTTATGATACGGATCAAAAATAATATACAGGGGATATCCACACAATGGACCGAAATGCTGTTATGCCAGTGAGGGCCACGACTATCCTTGCCGTGAGAAAAGACGAGAAGGCGGTTATGGCGGGAGATGGACAGGTAAGCCTTGGTGAGACGATTATGAAGCACAAGGCAACAAAAGTACGTTATATGTACGAGGACAAGGTTCTGGTCGGATTTGCCGGTGCGGCTGCGGATGCCTTCAATCTGTTCGAGAGGCTGGAAGGGAAGCTGGAAAAATACAATGGAAATCTCACAAGGGCCGCTGTTGAGCTGGCCAAAGACTGGCGAACCGACAAGATTCTCAGAAGGCTGGAGGCACTGCTTCTGGCTATGGATAAGGAGCACATCCTTGTGATTTCAGGTACGGGTGATGTCATAGAACCGGATGAGTCCGCGGCCGCTATCGGATCGGGCGGGCCTTTTGCCCTTGCCGCCGCTCGAGCCCTGGTGAAGCATTCCGAACTGGATGCCGTCACTATAACTCGGGAGGCAATGAAAATTGCCGCCTCTATCTGCGTCTATACAAACGATCAGGTGGTTGTCCATGAACTCGGCAAAAAGGAATCGAATGTTTAGGAGTTGAAAACCTTTCGCATTTTGACGAGGGCGGTCGGGTTTTTTGAGGAAGAGATACATATGGAAAGCAATAAGAAGGAAAATAATCATTTTATGCACGTCCTAAAACCGAGAGAGATTGTTTCGGAGCTTGACAAGTATATTATCGGTCAGGACTCGGCAAAACGTTCAGTTGCCATTGCACTGCGAAACAGGTGGCGCCGTCAGCAGGTACCTCCGGAGCTCAAAGACGAGATTGCCCCGAAAAACATTATCATGATTGGCCCCACGGGTGTGGGCAAGACGGAGATTGCCAGGCGCCTGGCCCGGCTTGCAGATTCGCCCTTCCTCAAGGTGGAAGCCACGAAGTTCACGGAGGTAGGATATGTGGGGCGGGACGTGGAATCGATGATCAGGGACCTTACGGAGTTGGCCGTGAACATGGCAAAAAAGCGGGAGCAGCAGAACGTAAAGGCCAAGGCCCTCGAGGTGGCCGAGGAAAGACTGCTTGACATACTTCTGCCAAAAAGGAGAGAGGAAATCCGTGAAGAGAAGGTGGAAA
>CAZIXY010000130.1:0-9142 GCA_964543315.1 uncultured Desulfobacteraceae bacterium
TGATCTCGGGCGGCCTCTCCTCTATACCGTATTTCCATTTCAGAAACTGCTCTCCCGTCGTGGGATAAAGCGCATATATCAAAAGATCAACATCATCCTTCGCCAAATCTCCTAACTTCAGGAATATTAGGCGGACACAGGCGAAGGGTCAAGGGAATTCATACCGGCATCAGGCCCTTTTGGATGATGCCTCGACAAGAAATCAAGGGGACAAAGGTATTTGTCAAACAAATAGTTTCACAGTAAAATAAAGGAGCTTGAAGATTGAGGCAGAACATTTTCGCCTCACTCATGTTCCGGATGATCCTTCAAAAAGGCTTGAGTATAGATGCATATTGTTCTAAACATTGTGATTGCTGACTGTCCGGAACCGATAAATTCCACATCGTCTTAGAATTACAGGAGAAAAATCCGGTTTTGACTCAAAACAACCAAGGCCCCAAAATTTACACCATAAGCCAGCTTACCGAAGAGATCCAGGGCATCATCGAGGAAAAATTCGATTTTATCTG
Source organism: uncultured Desulfobacteraceae bacterium (assembly GCA_964543315.1). GTDB lineage: Bacteria > Desulfobacterota > DSM-4660 > Desulfatiglandales > Desulfatiglandaceae > JAFDHL01. Next base: position 513 of record CAZIXY010000130.1, read on the forward strand.
GGTTGAGGGTGAAATATCAAATTTTACAGCCCCCTCCTCGGGCCATTACTATATGGTCTTAAAAGATGAAAAGGCCCAAATCAGAGCGGTCATGTTTCGTCTCCAGTCCCGATATCTGAAATTCCTGCCGGAAAACGGAATGAAGGTCATTGCCCATGGCAGGATAGGACTATACGCGCCCAGAGGGGAGTACCAGATCATTCTCGATTATTTGGAGCCCATGGGTGTCGGCGCCCTTGCCTTAGCCTTTGAACAACTCAAGAAAAAACTTGCCGGTCAGGGCATCTTTGATAAAAACATAAAAAAACCGCTCCCTTACCTCCCTCAAAGGGTTGCCGTCATTACGTCCCCTACGGGTGCGGCCATCCGTGATTTCCTGAATGTGATCCGCAGAAGATTTGCCAATATCAACATAATCGTCGTTCCGGTCCGGGTTCAAGGTAATGAAGCCGCATCAGATATGGTGAAAGCACTTCAGATAGTTAACGATAAGTTAAATATGGATGTCATAGTGCTGACACGGGGAGGAGGATCCCTTGAAGACCTGTGGGCATTTAACGAGGAGCAACTGGCTCTGGCCATAAGGGAATCACGTATCCCGGTTGTTTCAGCGGTGGGTCACGAAATAGATCTGACCATTTCCGATCTCGCAGCCGATTTTCGGGCGCCAACGCCTTCCGCGGCCGCCGAACTCCTGGTCATGGAAAAAGAAACCCTTATAGACCGTCTAAATAAGATGAAGCAGCAGCTTGCATCTAACGTCCTTCTCACAATTAAATATCAAACTCAAGCATTGGAACATCTTGCTGATGGACTCCTGGATCCCAGAAAGAGAATAGCGGATACCTGGATGCGACTTGATGAAATTAGCTCGAGACTTGCAAGGGAAATGAATATGATTATGCGTGGCCGAAAGACGAGATTGAATGCTGATGGACAGGCCTTGCTCCTTCATTCCCCCATGCACATAATGTCTTCCGCAAAACAGCAACTGGATTTTCATAAAATATCCCTCACCCGGGCTCTGAAAAACTGCCTCGGAAAAAGGCAGATGGCCCTTTCCCTGCTGGAAAAAGGGATCAATGACCTGAATCCGCTATCAATTTTAAATCGCGGGTACAGCATTACACGGAAGTTGCCGGAACAAACCGTGTTGCGGGATGCGTCGGGTGTTCAAAAGGGAGATCAGGTCCAGGTACTCCTCTCAAAGGGAGGAATAAACTGCCGGGTGGAAAATGTAACCCCTGATAAGAAGACATGAGAGCGGCTTTTTGAAAAAATGTTTCGGCGGTCATCAGTGCGACCCTAATTAGCCGTCAAGTTTGAATATCTTCATTTACATCGGCTGTTTTTGAAGGATTACTGATCACCAGCAAGGTATTTATAATTTTCATAAGTGATGGTAGGATGGTTTCAAGCACCTTTTCGGCGATGCCAATTTCCTCAAGGCGTTATCTATTCCTTCTGGAGTGGGCGGCCAAATATATATACGGGTTACCATCGAGCCTGCAAATTTCCATTAAGTCTGTGGCCTAAACCGCATATATTTGGCCACGTCAAATTTCAGTGGTATTCTTTTTGAGATAACGCCTTTCAGAAACACACACCGCCTCAAGAAATATGAACGAATCACTGTTGATGCCAAAATTTTTGAACGTTATTAATGTATTAGATGCAAGAGCGACTATCTAAGATCCCGCTGACTTTTGCGGGAGGAGCGATCGAAGGCTTCGCCGTGAGCTAAGCCGAACAGTAACGCAGCCCTTCGGCTTTACTCAGGGCCATGAGACTGTCGAATGGCAGACGATGCCTTGATGGTCGATCAGGGGAATCATAACCAATTTGACACTAAGGCTTCATAATTATACATTTATTTCCATTGGGTTTATAATATGGAGGAATAATGGCCGAGAAAAAATTTGAAAAGGCGATGGAGCGGCTGGAGGAAATCGTACAAAACCTCGAGGGAGGTGATCTGCCCCTGGAAGAGTCCCTCAAAGCCTTTGAGGAAGGAATGAAGCTCGCAAAATTCTGCTCGCTCAAATTGGAGGAGGCAGAGAAAAAAGTGACCCTACTTATAGAAGAAAACGGTGGGAGTCACACCCAGGTCCCATTCGAGCTTGAGGAAGAACAGGATGACGAATAAAGATGTCTTTGATTTAAAGGGCTATCTCGCCGATAAAAAGGCCGTAGTGGATGAGGCCCTCCATGAATATTTTCCTCAACCTGAGGGCCTGGCATCCGATATGATAGAGGCTATGCGATACAGCCTGTTTGCGGGGGGCAAAAGACTTCGGCCTATTCTATGCTTGGCGGGGGCCGAGGCCGTGGACGGGTCCGCAACGGATGTCCTCCCCGTGGCATGTTCTCTGGAATTGATCCACACCTATTCCCTGATCCACGATGACCTTCCTGCCATGGATGACGACGCCTTAAGAAGGGGAAAGCCGACCAACCACAAAGTATTCGGTGAGGCCATCGCCCTGCTGGCCGGTGACGGGTTACTCACTGAGGCGTTTCATCTCTTGACAGCCGAAGAACTGGCAGCCCGCATATCACCACATGTAATTCTAAAGGTGATCAGGATGATCGCCGGCGCCGCCGGTTATGACGGAATGGTAGGCGGACAGACGGTTGACATTCAATGGGAAGGCAAAACCGCCGATTTACCCATTGTCGAATACATACACACACATAAGACCGGCGCCATGATTACCGTATCCGTCACATCAGGGGCCCTATTGGCAGGCGGATCAGGATGGCAACTGCAGTGCATCAGCGATTACGGCGAAAAGATAGGACTGGCTTTCCAGATTGCTGATGACATCCTGGATATTGAAGGCGACAGCATAGCCATGGGAAAAACGGCCGGGGCGGATAATCAAAAGGAAAAGACGACCTACCCTGGTGTTTTGGGCTTGGAGGAATCCAGGAAAATACAGTCTGAACTGGTCAAAGCAGCTATCCAATCTCTTAAAAAATTTGATCAAAGAGCCGAGCCCTTGCGTCAGATCGCTCAATATATTATCGAGAGAAAAAAATGAACGAATCAAATGAAAAAAAAACATTGCTGGAAAAAATTAACAGTCCGGCAGATCTTAATAATTTGTCTATCAAACAGCTCGAAGAACTGGCCGCCGAAATCCGACAAAAGATTATCGAGACCGTTGCAAAAACCGGGGGGCATCTGGCGCCAAGCTTGGGCGTCGTTGACCTTACAATCGCCCTCCATTATGTATTCGATGCCCCTAAAGACAAAATCATCTGGGATGTCGGCCATCAGTCCTATGCCCATAAACTTCTAACAGGCAGGAGGGAACAGTTTCACACCCTCCGTACTTACGGCGGCCTCAGCGGTTTTCCCAAAAGGGAAGAAAGCCCTTATGATTCGTTTGACACGGGACACAGCAGCACATCGATTTCCGCCGGCCTGGGTATTACAACCGCAAAGGCCCTCAAAGGCGAAAACGGCAGGGTTATCTCTGTAATCGGCGATGGGTCCCTGACGGCCGGCATGGCATTCGAGGGTCTCAATCAGGCCGGCCACACCGAAAAGAACCTCATCGTCGTTCTGAACGATAACGCCATGTCCATAGCACCAAACGTTGGGGCCTTTTCATCCTTTTTAAGCCGTAAAATGACGGGCAAGCGGTTTGTTGATTTTAAGAAAAACCTGGAAAATTTCATTAAGAACCTGCCGGGGGTTGGGGAAAACATTCTCAGCCTCGTCCGAAAAAGTGAAGACTCCTTTATTTCTTTTTTTACCCCCGGTATGATGTTCGAGGCATTCAAGTTCAAGTACATCGGACCCATTAACGGGCACCGGCTTGACCGCCTCATTGAAGCATTCACCAATACGACTCACCTTGAAGGCCCGGTTCTGTTACATGTTCTCACAGTAAAGGGAAAAGGATATGAGCCTGCGGAAAAAGACCCGGCCTATTTTCACGGCGTTGGAGCCTTTGAAATTCCTACAGGCACACCACCGAAGAAGGGTCAGAAACCGCCTCCGTCCTATACTGAAGTTTTCGGAAAAACCATGGTAGATCTCGGACGGAAAAACGAAAAGCTGTTCGCCATTACGGCGGCCATGCCGGAGGGAACAGGCCTGGCCGATTTTGCCCGGACCTACCCCGAAAGATTCCTGGACGTCGGGATAGCTGAGCAGCATGCAGTGACCTTTGCCGCCGGGCTCGCTACGGAAGGATTCAGGCCTGTTGTCGCCATTTACTCCACATTTCTCCAAAGGGCTTATGATCAGATCATACACGATGTGTGCCTTCCCAATCTTCCTGTGGTCTTTGCCATTGACCGAGGGGGACTCGTCGGAGAAGACGGGCCAACACATCACGGGCAATTTGATATTACCTACCTGCGCAGCCTGCCGAATATGACCGTGATGGCTCCAAAGGATGAAAACGAACTCAGGCACATGCTCTACAGTGCTTTACAGCAACCGGGTCCGGTAGCCATAAGGTATCCCAGAGGAAAGGGGTTCGGGGTAGAAATTGATACCGACTATAGAACCCTGGCCTTAGGTCAGGCCGAAATCTTGAAGCAAGGTAAGGATCTTTTTATCCTGGCGCTAGGAACTACCGTGTATCCCTCACTGGATGCGGCCGCCACCCTGGAAGAAGAGGGATTATCCGTGGGCGTGGTGAACTGTCGATTTGTAAAACCAATTGATGTAAGGCTTGCGGATCTTGCCTCATCGACCAACCGGGTGCTGGTAGTTGAAGAAAATGTCAGGCAAGGCGGATTCGGAGGGGCGGTCCTGGAATTATTCAGCGACATGACGTTTTCAAATGTCAAAGTAAAAAGGATCGGATTGCCCGACAGGTTCGTCGAGCACGGACCGCCGGGTCTTCTTAAAGAAAAGTGCGGCCTTGATACATCCAGTATCATAAAAGGGGCAAAGGATCTCATTGGCTGTCAATGACCGGAACTTTTCGCACATTCAATCGTTTTCTTTCTTTTCAATGCCCAAACCCGCTAAAATCCGACTCGATCAACTCTTGATGAAAAGAAACATGGCCGAGAGCCGTGAAAAGGCCAAGGCGCTTATCATGTCCGGCGTTGTGGAGGTTGAAGGGACACGTGCAGACAAACCCGGCCGTCTTTTTTCTCAATCAGCTTCAATAGTGTTGAAGAGGAAGGATCATACTTATGTAAGTCGTGGAGGCATGAAACTCGAGGCCGCCCTCAAGCACTTTCCAGTGGATGTTGACGGGAAAACCCTGCTTGACGTAGGGGCATCAACCGGAGGATTCACGGACTGCCTTCTCCGGCATGGTGCGCACAGGATTATCGCAGTGGATGTAGGGTACGGCCAACTGGACTGGAAACTAAGGCAGGATTCCCGGGTTGAAGTCCTTGAAAAAACCAATATACGGTACCTAAGGCCGGGAGACCTCAAAGGCCCGATACACGGGGCTGTTATTGATGTTTCTTTCATATCCCTCAAGAAGGTTGTCCCCCCCGTCTCAGATCTGCTCTTGGACCACTCCTTTATCGTCTCGCTGATGAAACCCCAGTTCGAGGTAGGAAAAGGACAGGTAGGGAAAAAAGGAGTGGTCCGAGACCCGAAGCTACACGACGAGGTCATCGACCGCCTCAGCAACTTCTTCCAAAAATCGGGATGGAATGTTCAGGGACAAATCCCCTCCCCTATCTTGGGACCAAAAGGGAACCGGGAATTCCTGATATACCTGACACGATAGACAGACAGGTATCTTTTCAAATGAGGTTTGCCAAAACCTGTTCGGGATGTAACTGAATACATTTCCAATTCATAAACGAAGAATTTTTCCTTGAACAAAAAAATAAGGGTCTATGCTGAGAAGTATGCATCTGTAAAGCGCAAACCGAAACACAGAGGACGCAGCTTATGGGAAAAAACTCATTTATGAATGGAAATTAATGGGCTCTTCGCTTGGACGCCTTAAGCGGATTCAATTTCCCGTTTCCCTTTTTGCTTTTTTCCTTGATATGAGTGGCCATGTTGCATTTCCCTACACGCCACTTTGCTCCGGGATCGGGGAAAACCAGGCAATATTTACCGGTGGGAAAATCCTGGACTTTCTGGCAACCTTCACATTGCTCCACAATAGTATGGCATTTGCCGCCATTGAACTGGCAGCCGTCCTTGCTCATAAAAAAGCACTCAACACCTTCTTTTACGCTTGTACAAACCATTTTAACCACATCCTTTCTCAATAGATTTAAAACGCAAACATTTTTTCTGCCTAAAAAGTTTTATATTGTCAAGCAAAATAGGCATTAATATCGTATTTTCAAGAAAAAAGATGCCTTTCATATTATCTCAACACTGACCTACGCTGTGACATGTGTTGATTGACGAAGCCAAACCGTTTGATAATGTTTTTTGGTCCAGGGATGGGGGAAGGGGAAATGCAATGACTTCCTTCTAAACCAGCCTTTCTGGATAGGCATTTATCAACATGATGCACAAAAAATTGTGCATCATGCACATTTTTGTGTACATAAAAGCCTTTTGGAAGGACTGTAAGATATCCTGATGAAATGATTAGTTAAATATTTTTTCGGCATTATTTTGACTTTCTATTTTTACCCGAATAGGGCAAAAATTTAAGCCCCACCGAAGAATTAATTTTATAGTATTTTCAATAAATTGAGCCCATTTTGCACAAAATTTTATGCGCAATGCACAATTTTCTGTGCATGTTTGTGATTTTCTACTCCAATTAAGCCGTCTCCCTTTACGCAACTCTTTCTTAATCATTTGCTTACATATTGTCTCCTGAACGACTGAAACACCTGTGAAATAAGGCTTTCCAGACAACCTTGGATGAAACAGTTTTTCTGAATTGCGCCTTTTCTACAAAAAATCATATTGTGGCATATATTTTGCTGAACACCATACATTCTCCATTCATTTGAAAATATCCTAAGATCGAGGCCATCAATTTCAAGGTCCAATTCTGAAAAATGATTCGGACTTGATCTTAACCGGGTTTAAATAGATAATCTGCTCGACCTGTTACCGACCAGACTAAAATCATAACCTTTTTCACGATAAAACCAGAAAATACATTGGATTTCCTAAAATCTTCAAGGAGCGAAATATGGCCCATATATTGAGAAAGATCGCTTATCTCTTTATTGTCCTGTGCCTTTTTTCTGTGGTTGTCTCCCCGGCGTATGCAGATGAAGGGGATGGCTTTTTTACCCTAACCGTACTCAAAGGGGAGGCCGATCCCCTTGCTGGTGTGAATTGCTATGTATTCAGCGAGAACGGTTCATACCTCGGTCTCTATGAAACCACCAACAGCGAGGGCCAGGTCTCCTGTGAACTTACTATCGGGGACTACAAGTTCCGGGTGGATTATTTAGGATACCAGTTCTGGACCGATGTCTACAATATACCTGCCACCCTCTCGGAAATACTTACAATCCCGCACCAGAACGCTGTCATAACGGTTCAGGGGGTGTACCAGGGGACCCCGGAACCCAAAGAGGGGGTCCCCGGTCTATCTTTTCACCCCGTCAGGTTCTTACCTTGCCCAAAGCCGGGTGACCGATGCCGGCGGGCAGGTCACATTTTCCCTGCCCGGGCACTCCTACAAGGTGCGTGCAGACTATCTTGGCATGCAGTTCTGGTCTTCGGAGTTCACGTGGCAGGATACCATTGTGAACATACCCATGGCCGAGGCCGAGATCACTGTTACCTGGAGTGACATTCCCCTTGAGGGGGTTCCGGTGTATGTGTTTTCCGCATCCGGTTCATATCTCGGCATCTCCGGGAGCACGGATGAAAACGGGAAGGTGACCTTTCAGGTCCCTGCCGGAGACTACAAGTTCCGTGCAGACTACCAGGGAAGCCAGCACTGGAGCGATCAGGAGACGCTTGAGGCGGATCAGGTGAACCCTATCACCATATCCACCGGCGGCGGCTCATTCACCCTGACGGTCCTTAAAGGGGAGGCCGATCCCCTTGTTGGCGTGAAGTGTTACCTGTTCAGCGAAGACGGATCATACCTGGGCCTGTATGAGACCACCAACAGCGAAGGCCAGGTCTCTTTTGATCTTTCGGAAGGGATATACAAGTTCCGGGTGGATCATTTAGGTTACCAGTTCTGGAGTGATATCTATGATATACCCGCCATCCTCACCGGGACCGTCACCATCCCACATCAGGATATTGTAGTCACCGTGGTGGAGATGATCCAGGGAGTGCCTGAGCCGCTGGAAGGAGTGAACGTTTACCTGTTTACGCCGTCAGGCTCTTACCTGGGTAATTTTCTTGTGACCGATAACCAGGGGCAGGTCACGTTCAGCCTGCCCGAGCAGCCCTACAAGGTGCGTGCCGACTACAACGGCAGTCAGTACTGGTCGGAGGAGTTCATCTGGCAGGATACGACGATTAATGTAAGCGGTCCCGAGCCTACGGTGAGTATCTCGGCAAATCCCGGGTCCATCCAGGCAGGAGACTCCTCTACTCTAACCTGGAGTTCCACTGATGCTGAATCCTGCGTTATTGATCAGGGAATCGGCAGCGTACCTCTAAACAATGGCGAGGAGGGGCTATCCGTCTCCCCCACCGAGACCACTACCTACACCATCACGGCAACAGGCCCCGGTGGCACGGC
>CAZIXY010000131.1:0-9131 GCA_964543315.1 uncultured Desulfobacteraceae bacterium
TTGACGGACTTTTTACGAGTCCGTCAAGTTTTCCAGAACAGACAATCGAATGTTGCGATCATTGATTCCTATGACTTTTGAATAACAGGGGATGAGGTTTTAGGGCGTTTCGGATTAGGTTGCCGCGGTATTTTCCATGATAAATTGCGTTCATTGTTGACATATGAAGCTTGAATAGAATATCTTTACTCCCCAAATCAATTTTATGTGTTGAGGTAGTACACTATGAGTTCCTACAAAAACTGGTTTTTGGCTATGCGGCCCTGGTCCTTTAGCATGTCCGCCATATCTGTTAGCGTAGGGGCGGCCCTGGCGGCTACTCACGGCTTTTTTTCTTGGAGCTTATTTATTATGACCGCCTTGGCAATGATTCTGGTACACGGCGGCGTTAATTTGATGAATGACTTCTTTGATTACAGAAGCGGCGTAGATATTGAAGATGCGGCCACTGCTCAGTACCGGCCCCACCCTTTAGTTGAAGGCAAAATCTATCCCATGCCCGTACTATGGGTTTCGATTATTCTATTTTCCTTCGGTGTTGCATTGGGTTTTTTGATCGCATATCTACGCGGCTGGGAGATTTTCTGGATAGGTGCCGTTGGGATTATTGCGGGTGTTTTCTACACGGCCCCCCCATTGTCTTATAAGTACAGGGCTTGGGGAGAATTTTCAGTTTTCCTCATGTGGGGACCGCTTGCAGTGGAGGCCGCCTACTTTATTCAGACCGGGTACTTTAGTTGGGCCGCGTTCTGGATATCCATCCCGTTTGGTGTGCTTGTGGCGCTGGTCCTTTTCGCCAATAACCTGCGCGATGTGGAGACCGATGCGAAGGCCCGGGTAAACAACCTGGCCATGATCTTGGGACGTCATAATGGGCCCATAGTCTATGTATGTGTTGTCCTGGCAGCGCTTATTTCCATTATAATAATGTCTTTTACCGGACCCCTTGGAAAATGGTCACTTATCGTCCTTTTTTCACTGCCCGTTGCATTCAAACTTGTTAGAGCCATGATCCGCGAGGTACCGAAAGATGCGGATGCCCGTACCGCACAACTGAATACCGCCTTCGGCACATTACTGGTCATTTCACTGTTACTTGAGACTGTCATTTGAAAAAGAGGTCCGACCGGGGGAAATTTCTGTTTTTCATTGCGCTTGCATTTGGGCTGTGGTTTTTGGCCTTTGGCGTTCCCGCGGGCAATTTCTGGATAAAAATATCAGGTTCCGCGGCACTCCTTGCTTCCCTTTCGGTGCTGTCGAGAAGAGAAATTTTATCTGCTCTCCGGTTTAACGTACGATCCTTTGTGATTGGCATTTCGGCCGCCATAGCCCTTTATCTCATCTTTGTGATAGGCCGCACGGTCTCACTTCAACTTTTCGATTTTGCTGGAGAGCAGATAGGAAATATTTATACCAAAGGGGTCGGCACACCACCCTGGGTCATTGCAATTCTTCTCTTCCTTGTCACCGGCCCGAGCGAAGAGATTTTCTGGCGGGGCTCTCTTCAGAAGGGATTGCAGGAACGTCTTGGCGGCTGGAAAGGATATCTTCTCGCAACGTCTTTATACACGGGGGTCCATGTCTGCTCCATAAATTTCATGCTCATTGCGGCCGCCTCTGTTGCGGGGGCTTTCTGGGGTGCTTTTTACTGGCGTACTGATAATCTGGCAGCGGCAATTGTATCCCACTCGGTTTGGAGTACGGCCATCTTCGCAATCCTGCCTTTACTCTAGAAGCTATTCAACGCACGCCTGGCGGCAGCCTGCCGGGATGTCATTAAGCCCGAGCACCACCCCGGGTCTCTCCGATTATGCTTGATTGCTGCTTGCCTGTCCGGTCAGGGTGATCAGCGTGATTTCTGAAGGAACTCCCAGCCGCATCGGCGGTCCCCAGTACCCGGTCCCCCTGTTGACGTATATCCAGGTTTTTTCATATTTGTGAAGGCCTTTTGTAAAAGGCTGATACAATTCTATGAAAATATTCCATGGAATATACTGACCGCCGTGGGTATGACCTGATATTTGCAGATCAAACCCTGCCTTTGCCGCGGCAAATACACTGCGAGGTTGATGCGCAAGAAGAATTTTGACATTGTCCGGCCTGGCCCCGTCAATAGCGCGCTTTGGATTCGATATGTGGCTTTTGAGAAAATACCCGCCGCTGTAATCAGTCACGCCGGCAAGAAAAAAGCTTTTGTTCCCATGGGTCAAAATCCGATGGCTATTGATCAATACAGTAAAGCCCAACCGGTCGATTTCTTCGACCCAGTCTTCGACTCCTGCATAATATTCATGATTTCCGGTGACAAAATATTTTCCATATGGAGCATACAGATCCCTCAGGGGAGCCACCTCGTCCCTAATGGCCGAAACGAGGCCGTCAGCCAGATCTCCTGTAAAAGCGATTATAGGCGCTTCTAATTCATTCACCTGTTGAACGACTCTTTCCACATACGCCCTCTTGATGGTGATGCCGACATGCAGATCCGAGATCTGGGCGATTTGCAGGCCTTCCAGCTCTTTTGGGAGGTTGGATATGGGCACGGACACCTTGAACAATGCGGGACGCCGGCGTGCCTCATAAAAACCGCAGCCGGTCAGTAGGGCGGAAGTACCCAGAAGACCGAGATTCATGGACTGGATCAAAAAATGACGACGCTCCCCGTCAGGGGCCTGTTTGGGCAACTCTTTAGGAGTTGTGGCCCTTTTTACAGTGGCAATGAGAAATTTCACAAGGGCGGTGACAATCCAGATTAAATCCCTGAACAGCAGGAAGGCCAAAACCATGGAAAAAAAACCCAGACTGGTGAATCCGATCCACCCGCTTAGACTGCTCCACCACGTATGAATCCCCCTCATCCGGAATTGCAATGCCAGAGGCAGAAGCATCGGAAATAGGAACAATATGCCCCATGCGATCCATTTGTGAAAACGCCTCAGCTGTGCCGGAACAATGAAGCGCCATCCGATATAGCCGTGCATCAAGATAAGGAAGCTCGTAAAAATAACAAAAAATATCATGAATCCACCTTGTAATTAAAAAAGGGGTCAAACCTCAACTATTGACTAAGTCATTTGAGATTTCTATGGAGATGTTATGTTTAGACCTATCCTCATAGATTATCTTAGTTCTTTGAAATCATATGATCAATTAATTCAGCGATGTTCAGGACAATAGTAAATAGTTGAGGTTTGACCCCCTTTCAGGCTAATCGCTGGTCGCCGAGTGCTCAGGTTGCAACCTACCAGATATCATGGATCCTTGTAAACAGATTGTGAGGACCTGACAAAGGATGAGAAATGGGTTTTGAAAGTGGTATTAACCGATTTGGTTTTAAAGACTTCTCGGGATTTGTTGTATTGATAGTGCTTTTCGTATATAGTCTTGACGGACTGGGTTCCCAAAATAAAGAAATAGGCGGAATGGTTTGTAGAAAATTCGGGGCTGCCGGATAAAAGGGCACTACGCGGTATTCTACGGAGAAATCGATGAAACATAAAAATGGAGAAATTTACAATGTTAGAAGATCCAAAAGTATTTCTGGAAAGTTTGCAGAGCGCTGTTGAAGGATTTTCAAAGGTCGACGGAGACACCCTGAAGGCATTTGGAAATCTCAACGAAACCGTCCTGAAACCAGGAACTCTGGACAGGAAGACGAAGACGTTGATGTGCATTGCTGTTGCTATAGCAACACGCTGTGAATATTGTATTGCCGCCCGCACCGCTCAGGCCATACAGGAAGGGGCCACGCGTGAAGAGCTTATTGAAACTGCATCGGTTGGACTTCTGATGGGAGGGAGTTTGTCCGTAGGTCCCATTGTGACGCTATTTTTAGATACGATTAACCTGCTTGTTCCGGAGTGACAAAAAAATAAAAAATATCATTTTAAGAGATTTCCAATAAGAGAGGGATAGAAAAAGGAGGATATCATATGAAATATCTAAGATTGCCTTGGCTTTCCATTCTATTAGTCATCCTTTGCTTCTTATTGCTCTGGAGCCCAGAAGCCACGGCCGGTCAAAAGGAAGAAAAAAACATTTGTTTCCGCTGGGCGTTTGGCGCGATGGTTGGCCCGGAAAACGACCGGCGACTTGTGGCGATAACGCGTGATACGACCCTGAAAACAGGGGATCAATTAAAGTTGCTCGTGGAATTCAGAGAGAAATGTTTTATCTATCTTATTTATCACAGCGGGCAGGATGAACTCTACATGTTATTTCCGTATGAAACACAAATGTTTTCCGTGGAACCTGAGACGCATAAAAAATATTATATTCCCCGGGGGACAAGGTGGTTTCAGCTTGACGAGAAAACGGGGCTCGAGACATTCTATCTCCTCGCTTCGGCCGAAAGATTGAGTGAGCTTGAGGCGCTGATGAAAAAATATGAATGCGCCGGCAAGCCTGAAAAGAAAGGACTCGCCAAGGGGATACTGGCGGAGATCCAAAGGGCAAAAAGGCAGTACAGAACGCTTACGGCGCCTGCGGAGCGTCCGGTGTCTATAGGGGGGAGTGTCCGGGGAATAGATAAGAAAAAGAAATCGATTCCGCCCGATATTGATCCCATCGCCGAAGAGGTATCCACGATCAATTTCTACAGCAGGACCTTTACCATTGATCACAGATAAGAAACGAAACCTCCAGGTAACGATTCTTTTGGTCCTGAGTTCCTTTGTCGCCACGCATCTCTGCTTCTGGCTCTTGCCGAATGTGTTTGAGACATGGAATGCCCAGGCAGTTGACCAGTTGTTTTTATTCCGGTCGAATTTTAATCTTTTGAGGCCTTTTTATGACGATACTATTGTCCACGTTGACCTAAATGATACGAGTATCCAAAGGCTTGACAATTTCTACCTGAACCGATCCCACCACGCGCAAATGATAAATAATCTGGCTACCATGAACACATCAGCCCAGCTGTATGATTTTATATTTGCGGCACGAACAAACGAAGAGGATGACAGCGCATTAATGGACGCGGTTTCTAAGTCCGGCAATGTATATTTTGGAATGGCTTTCGCTTTGACTGAAAAGTTTGTGGAACAAAATCAGAAAAACTCAAGGCAAAGGCGCTATCTTGACAGGACAAAATGGAACGTGAATGTGAAAGGGGATCCGGATTCATTCCCTGTAGGCGCAAATCCTTTGATTACACTTCCCAATATCGCCGAAAAAGCCAAGGGATTGGGATATTTGAATCTCAAATGCGATCGAGACGGCGTGTTCCGCCACATGCCACTCCTAATGCGATATGAAGGTGCCTTTTATCCCGGTTTTTCTTTTCGGGCTGCTTGCGATTACCTCGGCGTTCCTCCAGAAAGAATTATCGTCAATCCCGGACAAAGTATAATACTCAAAGATGCAAGGCGTCCCGGAGAATCTTCAGGACATGATATCGCTATTCCCATCGACAAGTACGGAAACATGCTTATCAATTTCATTGGTCCCTGGGAACGGATGAAGCATTATAATTTTTCCGACGTGCTGTCAGCTTCCGGCAACCGCGACGAAATGGAGATGTGGCGCGACGAACTGTCGGGGAAGATTGTCATTGTCTCGGAAGTCTCAACAGGTTCGTCAGACATAGGGCCTGTTCCTACCGACACCCATTATCCCTTGAGCGGCCTGCACGCAAATCTCATGCACACAGTGCTGACGGAGTCATTTCTCAGGGAGCTTTCAGGCACCGGAATGTTTTTTGTCGAATTATCTCTCCTTTTTATTATTTTACTGTTATCCCTGAGGTTATCGTCTCTCGGCTTTTCTCTCGGTACACTCGCGGTTGCAGGGGGATTTATAGTGGTTACCTCACTCCTATTTTTGTATTCAAGCATAATCCTTGAAATTGTTCGGCCACTCCTTATGGTCGTTTTTGCCATGATTTGCATTTTGGCCTATCGCTATATCAATGAGGAGAAAGAGAAGGAGGTTTTTCGGAGAACGCTCGAGGCCTATTTTCCTCCGCTTGTCGTTAAGAAGATAATAGCCAATCCCGAAATGATAGGTTCCAGGGGACAAAAAAAAGAATTAACGATCCTTTTCAGCGACATCAAGGATTTTACAAGACACACCGCTTCAATGGAGCCGGACCGGATACAGAGGCTATTAAACGAATACTTTGAGGCAATGACGGAGATTGTGTTCAAATATAAGGGAACCGTGGATAAGTTTATGGGAGACGGCCTGATGGTCTTTTTCGGTGATCCTGAAACTCAATCCGACCACGCTCTTCTCTGCGTTCGCGCGGCAATCGATATGCAAAGGAAGGTGAAGGAGATCCGGGCGAAATGGGAGAAACAGGGAGGCATGCCGATACAAATTCGAATCGGAATTAACACGGACACGGTTGTTGTAGGAAACATGGGATCGAGCAAGAGACTCTCTTACACCGTTCTGGGATCGGCAGTTAACCTGGCTCAGCGCCTTGAATCCAATGCGCCTATTGGTGGTATTCTGATTTCCCAGAGAACTTACGATCTCATTAATGAGCATATACCTGCACTTGCTCTCGGACAAATCAAGCTTAAAGGATTTGAGGAATCAATCAGTGTTTATGAAGTGCCTGTTGATAGGGAGTCCTTTGCCTGAGAGATGATTTTTACTTATGCGGATTATGAAAACAAAGAGGAGAAATTCAGCGATGATAGTTCCGACGCCCGCAATGGGGATAATTCCGCTCATATTGTTTGCCATGGGATACTACAAGGGAGGCGGACAGCATATAGCCGGAATGAAGTCAGCCGTGAGTATGACAATTGAAATAATACCACTGCTTGTTTTCGCGTTTATTATTGCGGGAATGGTTCAGGTTCTTCTTTGAATCCTGAACCACCCGCGGAGACTCTCGAAGCAAATCGCCTTTCACGAAGTTTGCAAAGTCTTTTCACTTACCATAACAATTCACATTCGAGTATTTTTCTCGATAGGTCTTTAAAAGCGGTGTCAGAACCCTTTTTGGGGTTTTTGTGTGCTTTAGCCTTTCCTTAATTTCCTCATCGCTTAGTTTTACATTTAACGTCCTGTTGGGGATATCGATTTCTATAATATCTCCATCTCTTATTGCTGCAATGGGTCCGCCATTATAGGCTTCCATCTCAACATGTCCTATGCAAGGTCCTGTGGTTGCGCCTGAGAATCTACCATCGGTAATCAAGGCCACCTTTTTGTAACCGGCTCCCTTTATGGCATCCGTGGGGGTTAACATTTCAGGCATTCCGGGCGCACCTGCGGGTCCCTGGAAGGGCAGCACGACCACAGAGCCTTCAGCGATTTTTCCGGCCTCAATGGCATCGAGGAGTTCTTTTTCCGTATAGAATACGTTTGCAGGGCCTGAATGCACTGCCATTTCTTTATCAACTGCCGTCTGCTTTATTATTCCGCTATGCGCAATATTTCCCTTTAATACGGCTATGCCGCCAACAGGGTGGTATGCATTCTCTACTGTCCTGATGACGTCTTCGTCCACAACTTCACCTGACCCTGCAATCCCGCTTATTGTCTTTCCATTGACTGTCGGAGAATCCATTATTGTATCCTTCAAACGGTTCAGGACCGCCGGGATGCCGCCGGCCATGTCAATATCCGCCATTTCATTTTGTCCCGCCGGGATGATAGAGCACAAATTAGGCGTTTCCCTTGAAATTTTGTCGAATAAGTCCACATCAATATCAATGCCGCACTCGCCTGCTATGGCGGGGATATGCAGGGCGGCATTGGTCGAACCTCCCATGGCCATATCCACACGAATGGCGTTTTGAAAGGCATTTTCCGTCATGATATCTCTTGCCTTGATATCCGCTTTGACTAATTCAACGATCCTTTTTCCCGATTCATATGCCTGTTTTTTCTTGAGCGGGTCTATCGCAAGGGTCGTGGCGCATTTTGTCAGGGACATGCCGAGCACCTCGGTAACCACCGACATGGTATTTGCAGTGTAAAGACCCACACAGGAGCCCGCACCGCAGGTCATATCGGGGAGCATTTTTTCGGCTTCTTCTTCAGTCATCATTCCGGCCTTAACCTGCCCGACTATCCCGAAACCTTCAATGGGATGGCGTTTATTTCCGTCAATTATATTCGCCTTCATGGGTCCCCCGGTAAGGATGACGGCAGGAAGGTTGAGTCGACCCGCGGCCATTAGCATACCCGGAGTTATCTTGTCGCAGTCCGTGACTCCGACCCAGCCGTCCAAGGAGTGTGACAGGACCATAATCTCTATGTTCTCCGCAATATGCTCTCTGCTTGGCAGGCTCAGCCTCATTTCCACGTACATTGCGACACCGTCACAAACACCGGGTACGCCCCATTCTAACGGGACGCCGCCGGCATCCCTGATTCCCCTTTTCACTTCCAGCGTCAGCTCATTCAAATGGATATGACCGGGAATAATGTCGTTATAACTGTTCGCAACACCTATAAAGGGTTTATCCGGAGCAAAGTCCTCCCTTTTCAGTCCTGCCGACATCAGCAATGCACGATGTGGCAATGTTTCAATATTTTTTTTCAATATGTCTGAACGCATAATTCAACCTCTAAATAATATTCAAGGGATTTAGCATGTTTATATGCAGTCTGGATAACATTCCGTTACCCAAGGATTCATCCCGCCAGTTTTCGGACAAGAATGATTTTCAATATTAAACAAACGGTGGTGTGTCAAACAAATAAGTGTTGATCCTGTATCTTTTATGCTTTGAAGATAATTATAGTTCCTGCTCGTGACAAAACTGGTCAAATAAAGTAAATTCAAATAGATCATGCTCGGGAACGCCTTTCCAAATATTTTTAAGAAAAGGAGTCGTTTATGAAAATACATTCTGACGGTATAGTATCGGGATTGATCCTCGAAAAAGGAGAGCCAGTACATGAGAGCCTGAAACAGGTGACGAGCGATCTGGAACTCCCGGGAGCTTTTGTCAATGGTATAGGTGTCTTAGAGGACGTGACCATTGGCTATTTTCAAATGGAATCAAAGAGTTATAAAGAAAAAAACCTGTCAGGCATGGTTGAATTGTTGTCCCTGAGCGGCAGTATCAGCTGGAATGGGGAGGAACCCTTTATTCACCTGCATGCTGTCCTAGCGTAAGTTTACTATGAAATTACACGAAATCAGATGTAACTACTTGTAAATA
>CAZIXY010000132.1:0-9075 GCA_964543315.1 uncultured Desulfobacteraceae bacterium
CTGCATCCACTGTCAAAGAGGGCGAGGGCTTGAGGGAGACAAACCCTTCGTAAAGGCTTGTTTCTTCCTCCCAGCCGAGATAATCGTGTGTGCCATCCGTGTTGCCTTTCGCGTAAAACTTGGCGATTCCTATCTGGTAACTGCCTTCCAGTTGCAGATTAAAACCGAATGCGTGAAGTGTGGAATCCTCGTCACGGTTGTAAAATTTCTGGTGGTACTGTGTGGAACCCTCGTTCAAACCGGAAAGCACATATTCCGCCTTGATGCTGCCGCCGAACTCGTAAGGCTTTTTTTCTATCTCGGGAATTTCGAAGTCATACTCGTCGGCCCATGTATCGAACGCAATGAGGCATAGTAGCAGACAAAGCCACTTTGATGTTATGGGGACTCGTATTCCTATCTCAGGTCACCTACCCTTGACATGTAATTCAAGGTAAAGACCTCATCGGCCAGATCCCGCTTTTTCAGTTTTGCAAATATCATAATCGACTTGTAACCTTTGTGAAGGGGGCTGTCTGTTTCGGTCACCGAGGGGCGGACAATGCCGTCACCAAAGTCCTTGATATTCTTGAAATAGAGGGTCTTGATCAGCATGCCTGACGAGGCATAGCACTCTATTTTGGTGGGGAGCAGTCTTTTGTCCTCCACCCACATTTTCACCCTGTCGTAGGCGACCGTCTTCGCCTTTGCCTTCAAGTGAAGAAGGACTTCTCCATCAGCCTGTTCCACTTTTTCGCAGTTGTATTCCGAGCTGTAATCGACTCGCATGATGTCCGCATTATTGAATATGCCGCCGGTCACGGACTGAAGACTCGTGATTCGGATCGGTTTTCCCACGTTGGGGATGTAGAGCCACATGTTTTCCCCGACCCTCAGGCTGGATCTGCCCTTTTCACTGGCAGGAGCCAAAAAAAGGGACACGACCTTTTCCTTGCCCTTTTTGGCGGAATACAGGATGAACTCCTTTTTAGAGCCGTCAGGTTCCCGGTTGATAATCTTCCGGTACATCTCAAAGCTTTCAGGATTCAGGTTCCGGTCGACTTTTTCCAGGAGTTCATTACCGTCTATCGCGTAAACAGGTGCCGCAAACAACATCATTATAAGAAACATCATTGTTTTTTTCATGTTACTTGCTCCCATCCAGGGCCTTTTTTACGGCATCCACCACACTGCCCTTAAATTGAAAGTGGGTGATGTTCTTGCTTTTCAGGGTGTGGACCATTTTCGAGCCGAAGTTCCCGGCAATGACCATGGTAGCGCCTCTTTTTGCAAGCAAATGCGCGGCCGAGGGTCCGGCGCCTCTGCGTGCATGCATGTAAGGGTTATCAAGAACCTCGATCAATTTCCTTTGATTGTCAAATATAAGATAGTAGGGACATTTGGCGGCCTGAGTGCTTACGGATGACTTAACGGTTTTGCCACCGGAGGCGACCGCAATTTTTTGGGTATCAAAGCCGGCCCCATGAACCATAACCGGATAAAGCAACAAGGCTGCAAGGCCCATAACAAATAATCTTTTCATAATAAATACCTCCTATACATGTCTGAGCGCGTCAACGGGTTCCATGTTTGATGCTTTGTAGGCCGGTTGAAGGGTGGCCAGAATCGAAACCAGAAGCACAATGAGCGACACCCAGAACAGTTCATTGTAATTGACCGTGGGGGAGAGCAAAAGGTTCTCCGTACGGCCGAATGAGAACCTGATTTTGTAGATATTGAGGATATAGACCGCGCCGACGCCTATGATATTTGCAAAGAGTGTGCTGATAAACCCGAGTGCAAATCCCTCGGATAAAAACAGGCTCATGATCTTGCCCGGCGCGGTACCGATGGCCGCGATAGTGCCGATCTCCCTGACGCGTTCATAGACCGACATCATCATAACATTCAGGATACTTATGAGGACAATGGCGATCATGATAATCTTCATGGACACGGACATCAGGTCGATCATCCTGGCGATATTGTAGAACGGGGAGAGTTTCTCCCATGTATGAATCTCGAACGCGGGCTTTCCCTTGGGATTTTTATATTCAGCAAGGGCATTGCTGATTTCAGCATAAAGGGTATCGATTTTATGGAACTCCTTTGTGCGTATTGCCACCTCAGTTACCTCGGGGACATCTATACGTAGGAGATCGCGGGCATCCTTTATATGTATATACCCCTCCTTTCCCTGGGGACCTGCCACGCTCTCTATAACACCGGCTACCGTAAAGTTGAGGCCGTTGACGGATCCATCCCTGTTGTGGGCCACAAGGACTACTGTATCGCCATGTTTTATCTTTAGACCCTTTGCCAGTTTGTCGGGGATTATGATTTCCCCGGTGTTTAAAAGGGCCTGTCCCGGTTTTTCACTCTTGAAGGTTATGCGATCAGGAAGCGCGGGACAGACCTTGATCTCGCTGTCGGGCTTAATGGCATTGAGCCGGATGTTGGTGGTCTCCTTATAATTGCTCAGCATGGCACCCAATTTTATCCTCGGTGAATATGATTCCACCAGCGCGTTTTTCTCGAGCATACCCGCTATTTTTTTATATGCTTTCGGTTGCAGATTCAGATGAAGGGGTATTGTGTCTATGGATGAGACATATCCCTTTTTGTGGATCTGCATCTGGGACAGTGTGGCATCTGTGATAAGGCCGACCATCATCTGTTTAAAGGAGCCGGAAAGGCCTGAGAAGAGGATAACCATAACCACGCCCACGGTGATAAGCAGGGACGTTAGGAGAGTTCTTCTCTTGTAGCGCAACAGGTTGCGGACCGCTATTTTGAAGGTATTAGTCATCGGTCTTCCTCCCGTTTGAACCGTTTTCAGTATGTGTCAGCCTGCCGTCTTCCAGGGTGTGAATAACCTCGGCCTCGTGCATGACCCTCGGGTCATGGGTGGAAAAAACAAACGTGGTTCCGAACTTGTCCCGCATGTCCCGCATGAGCCGGATGACGTTTTGGGCGGTCGCATGGTCCAGGTTGGCCGTTGGTTCGTCCGCCAGCACCAACTTCGGCTGGGTGACAAGGGCACGGGCAACAGCGACCCGCTGCCTCTGGCCCCCGGAAAGCTGGTCGGGAAACTTGTCTTTCAGGTCGAGCATCCCCACCGAAGTGAGGACCTTCAAGACCCTGTCCTTTCGTTTTGATTTGGATTCATTTTTTATCATGACCAGGGGATACTCCACATTCTCATAGGCGGTCAGCACGGGAAGGAGGTTGAAGGACTGGAAAATAAAGCCCAGGACCGAGCCCCGAAATGACGCGCTCTGCCGCCGGTCAAGGGCGTCTACACGCTCTCCCGCCACAACCAGTTCCCCTTTAGTTGCCTTATCCAGGCATCCCATAAGGTTCAGGAGCGTGGTCTTACCGCTCCCGGAAGGTCCGACGAAAGAGACAAAAGATGCCGGTTCAATCTCAAAATTTAGATCCTTCAAGGCCTCAACCGGAACCTCCCCGGTCATATAGGTTTTTGATATATCCACTGCCGTTACCAGACTCATGATAATTCTCCTTTTTCTATTGCCCGCTCGGCTTGTCCTTCTACTAATAGAACGAATTTTATTAGCAAAGCAAAACATGTGCCATATTTTGGCTGATCCTGATAAAACTTTGGAATTGTAAAGGAATGCTATGATAAGTCAACAAAAATCGCTTGTTTTAATAGCAATGGCAAGCAAGAAATGTCGAACAAAAAGGTTTTTTTCGACAGGATCGTCGAATTGGATGGGGATATTAAATTCGAGAAAAAATTGATATTCGCTGGATTCTCGCTGTAGTTTATCCGGCACTTGATGCTGGTCGGGAATGGTAGATAAGGTCTTGACATTATCGAATATCGATATTACATATGGATATCGATTATGGATAAAAATAATGGGAGATCATGATCAGAGAAGTTGACCTGGCTTTTGTCAAGATTCATATCCTTTACCACGCCGCCAAAGAGGAGGTTTACGGGGTCGGTCTTATCGAGGAACTGGCCCGGCATGGCTATAGATTGAGCCCCGGCACGCTTTATCCGACTTTGGCCAAGATGGTTGGGATGGGGCTTTTGACCTTTGAGTGCAGGACCGTCGATCATAAGCAGCGAAAATATTACCGTATCACACCTGACGGCCTGGCAGAACTGGAGAAGGTCAAGGCCAAGATAAGGGAATTATATGACGAGGTTTTGGAAAAGTCCGTTATTTGAAGGGCCGGAAGCCATAATGTAAATTCGGGCGTCGCTATAGATTTGAAAAAAGGAGATAACTACTCATGCCTCTTGTCTTATTATTGGTGATCATTTTTTTTGCATCTTTCACCCTGACCATGGTCGGACTGGGCGGAGGACTTATCTTTTCTCCGCTTTTTGTCCTTTTGAATTTCCCTGTGACCACAGCGGTATCGGCATCTCTTTTTCTCAACGGGACCGCCGCAATTTCAGGGGCTATTACCTATTTCCGAAAAAAAATGGTGGACGTCAAAATCGGTCTGCCTTTGCTTGTCACGTCGATGCTTTGTGCTCCATTAGGGGCCATGGTGACGAGCCGGATCGACCTTCGATTTTTTACCGGGATTATGGCCGTGGTGATCATTGTTGCTGCTACACGCATGCTCTTTTCAAAAAAGGTCGAGTCGGAGGGTATGCCCGTAAGCTCGGCGCGAAGGATTATAGGCGGGGGCAGCATAGGGGTTTTGATAGGGTTCATGGCCGGTCTTCTTGGTATTGGAGGCGGGGTCTTTATTGTGCCTCTTTTGATTTATGTCCTGAAGGTGCCGACCAAGATCGCAGCAGCAACCAGCATCTTTGTGGTCATCTTTTCATCATTCAGCGGGTTCATTGCACACATCTCCCTTGCCGACACTGACTGGAAATTCATACTGATCGCAGCGGTCTTCTCTTTTGCGGGAGGGCAGCTCGGGTCAAGAATCATGGCCGAAAAACTGAAAGGCCGTACCGTACGCATGCTCTTTGGTCTGGTCCTTTTGGGATTTGCATTTAAGTTGATACAAAGGACATTTATATAGCTCGGTTGAAAGACGCAAGGCTCGGCATGGGACTCTTCTAGGGGGTTTATCTATATTGAGGAGCAAGGCGTGAGGCACAAGGGTCAAGGTGCGGAAGGCTTATTGGTAAGATAACATGCCGAAAATTGGAATGCTCACAAGGTTCAGCCTTTATGGCTTTCTCAAAAACCAGCAGTATTATGAATATTTTTTATTGCTGGCATTCAGGCAGATGGGCTTATCTTATTTTTTCATCGGATTATTGATCGCTTTCCGCGAGATAATGATCAACCTGATGGAGATACCCACGGGTGCCATTGCAGATCTGTGGGGACGGCGAAAGTCGATGGTTTTGAGCTTTACATCTTATATCGTAAGTTTTGCGATCTTCGGCCTTTCGGGCACAGCAGCCCCTGGAGGCAATCTCTCACAGCATGTATTGATGCCCCTTCTTTTCGCTGCAATGGTCTTTTTTGCGATTGGAGACGCGTTCCGGACCGGCACACACAAGGCGATGATTTTCATGTGGCTGCGCATCCAGGATCGCACCGACGAAAGAACCAAAGTCTACGGGTATACCCGCTCGTGGAGCAAGATCGGTTCGGCAGTCTCCGTCATCCTTGCTTGTATCTTCGTCTTTGTGACAGGTAATTTTATCTATGTCTTTTTCTTCGCCATTATCCCCTACATCCTGAGCATCCTCAACTTCCTGGGTTATCCCAAAGAGGTTGACGGCGCCATAAATGAGAAGACCTCCATCCGTGAGGCGGCACAGCACCTGAAGGAAAGCCTGATAGTGGGGGTGAAACAGAAAAGCCTGAGAAGGCTCATCCTGGAGTCCATGGGGTTTGAAGGTTTTTTCAAGGCATCAAAGGACTACCTCCAGCCGATCCTTATGGCCGCGGCACTCCCCTTGACCGCCTATCTTTTTTCCGGGATTCAGCTTTCCGATCAGCAGAAGTCGGTGGTCCTCATGGGCCCGGTTTTTTTTGTGCTGTTTATCCTGTCCGCCGTTGCCAGCCGCAATGCCCACCGTCTCGTGGACAGGGCGGGGCATGAAGACGAGACGGCTCGCCTGCTGTGGGGATTGATCTGTGCGGCGTTTGTGGGGCTTTTTCCGTCCATGTACTATGGGGTTCACTGGATCATGATAGCGTTATTTGTGTTGCTCTATGTGATACAGAATATCTGGAGGCCGGTTCTGATAAGCCGTTTCGACGCGCACAGCGATGAGACAAAGGGCGCGACCATACTCTCCATTGAGTCCCAGGCAAAGAGTTCGGCAACCATGATCATGGCGCCTGTATTAGGGTTGGCTGTTGACCTTGCGAGATATCATGGTATTGGCGTGAGTGAGTTCTGGCCCGTGGGGGTGCTTGGCGGGATTATTGCCGTCGGGTTTTTTCTGACCGCAAAGAGGGGTTAGGGAGAGCCGGGAGGCTGCCTCAAAAACTGGGCCCGCCTGTAAAGTGCGGCCAAAGTCCTGGCCGCACGGGAAAGTGTGGGAAAGGCGACAACATGTCCTCCTTCCTCCAGCCCTTGAGAAATGAACTGCTGGTTCGGCCCATAAAGCCATGAGACAACGGGCTTCTCATTATGGGAGGCCGCCGTTTTTTTGATGACGCCTGTGATATCGAGGTGTTGATTTTTGGGAAGCGTCGGAGCGATGGCGATGCAGATGGCCGCGTCTACTGCCGGATCCTTAAGGAGCCCTGTCAGAGCGAGCTCGTACACGTGTGCCATACCGTGCTTCATGAGGGCCGGCCATATGTCCAGGGGGTTGTCAATCGGCATCCAGTCAGGGGACAGGTCCTTTATCTTCTTAATCGTGCCGGGCGACAGCCTTGCCATCTCAAGGCCGTTTTCGTCGAGCGTATCGATCAGAATGATCCCGCCGGCCCCGGTAAAAGTGACGAGCCCCACACGGTTCCCCTGCATGAGCGGCAGGTTCAGGAACGCCTTTGTATAGTCCAGCACCTCCTCGGGGTCCTGGGCGGAGATGATCCCCGCCTGACGGAATGCGGCCTCAAAGACCTCATGTTTGCCTACCATGGAACCACTGTGGGATTGCGCGGCCTGTGCTCCCCTCTGGGTCCTTGCGGTCTTGAGTGCGATGATCGGCTTTTTACGGGCAACCCTTTGTGCCACTTCAAAGAAATTTTTTCCCTGTTTCATACCTTCAACGTGCATGAAGATGACCTTGATATCATCATCCCGGCCGAAGTATTCCAGGGCGTCGGCAAAATCCACATCGCAACCGTTCGCGATATCGATCCCTTTGCCCATCATACCGGTAAAGATCGAAGAGCCGACAAAGAAAATTCCTGACTGGCAGATGACACCCACAGGAACCTTTTCCCTGAGAAGGGGCATAAAGGAGG
Organism: uncultured Desulfobacteraceae bacterium; assembly: GCA_964543315.1. Taxonomy (GTDB): domain Bacteria; phylum Desulfobacterota; class DSM-4660; order Desulfatiglandales; family Desulfatiglandaceae; genus JAFDHL01. The sequence goes on from CAZIXY010000132.1 coordinate 7,362, forward strand.
AGGTAAATCCGGAAAACGCGTTGACAATGCCGAGTGTGTTGGGTCCCAGAATTCTGATCCCCTTGTCACGGGCGATCTGCGTGAGCTGTTCCTGGAGGGCCTTGCCCTCGGCGTCCGCATCGGCAAATCCCTGGGGCACAATGATGGCACCCTTAATTCCCAGCTCGGCACAATCCCGGGTAATCCGGGGAACGGTTTCCCTTGGTGAGGCGATAATGGCCACGTCAATGTCTTTCCCGATATCTTTGACGTCCTTGTATGTCTTGAGACCCATGATGTCTTCGGCCAGGGGGTTTACGGGGTATATTGCACCCTTGAAGCCGAAATCCATCATGTTTTCAATGACATTGAAGCTCCCTTCACCAGTATTGCGACTGACCCCTATGACGGCCACCGAACCCGGGTCCATAAAAGCATCCATGCAGTTTGTGTTCATTTCTTTTCCCATTGTGCTTTAACGTAGCTCTATTTTAAAGAGGTAGAGAACCCTGGATGCAAGACCTTTTGGGTCTCATTGTCCTGAAGGCGGGCGTAGAATATTCAAAGGGTTCATACATGTCAAGCATGGCGTCGAAACTCCTGACTCAAAAATCAGCGGGATATTCATTTGTCGCCCTTGAATTGAATGGCGTACCGGTGAACAGGACCTTCAAGGATACCCTGTATTAAATTTTGTCTATGCCTTTTTGGGGATACCCGGTTTCACCATTTCCTCAGGCTTTACGATCTTGTCAAATTCTTCTTCGGTCACATATCCGAGATTGACCGCGCTTTCTTTTAATGTGGCCCCCTGCTTGTGGGCTTCGTGGGCGACCTGGGCCGCCTTGTCATAGCCGATATGGGGGCTGAGCGCCGTCACCAGCATCAGGGACTTGCGCAACAGATCGTCTATCCTGTCCCTGTCCGCCTCAATGCCTTTGACGAGGTTGTCCGTGAAGCTCATGACGGCATCCGACACAAGGCGGATCGACTGGAGGAGACTGTAGATCATCACCGGCTTGAAGACGTTGAGTTCGAAATTTCCCTGGGACCCGGCAAAACCGACGGTGACGTCGTTGCCGAGCACCTGTGCCACAACCATTGTCATGGCCTCGCACTGGGTCGGGTTGACCTTTCCCGGCATAATGGAACTGCCCGGCTCATTGGCCGGGATAGTGATTTCACCGATGCCGCACCTGGGGCCGCAGGCCAGCCACCTTATGTCGTTTGCAATCTTCATTAGACTGCAGGCAATGGTCCTGAGTGTGCCACTGGCTTCCACGATCGCGTCATGGGCCGCCAGCCCTTCAAACTTGTTCTCCGCCGTCTCAAAAGGCAGTCCGGTGATATCCGCAATCCTTTTTGCGGCTAAGACGTCGAAACCGATCGGGGTGTTCAAACCGGTTCCCACGGCCGTACCGCCCAAGACCAGTTTGTAAAGGTTTTTAAGAGACTGCCTTGCCCTTTCAATGCCCAACTCCACCTGCCTGGCATAGCCTGAAAACTCCTGGCCTAAAGTCAATGGGGTTGCATCCTGAAGATGGGTCCGGCCTATCTTTACGATATCTTTGAATGCCTCTACCTTTTCATCCAGGGCCTTTTTTAGGTGCTCCAGGGCCGGGATCAATTGATGATAAATGGACTCAGCCGCGGATATGTGCATGGCGGTCGGAAAGGTATCGTTTGACGACTGGGACATGTTGACATGATCGTTAGGGTGTACAGGGTCCTTGCT
>CAZIXY010000133.1:0-9063 GCA_964543315.1 uncultured Desulfobacteraceae bacterium
GTGTCATTCCCGATTATGAAGAACATGTCCGCTGGCTCGCTGAAAATGGCAGGGAGCTGGATTTATGAAGATTTATTTGTAATGGGCGGCGCCGCATTTGCCTTGGATATCAGCGAAAATGGCGGTACTAAAATGACGGGTCTTACGAAAAACGTTGCGGTTATAATAAAAGGAAAGGAGACAGGTAATATTATGAAATGTCAATGTAACTGCAATACGGAAATTTGCTTTATTCCGGGGCTGGATAGGTATATCTTGCCGTGGCAACCTCTCTGGGCCAGACGATCTCAAGCCTGCCGTTTATCCACTGGGCCAAATAGGTGGGAAGACGGTTCTGCTGAATTTTCTTGCCGTATGACATGAATTTCACCGGGCCGAACACAGTCATCATATCGGTCTCGGCCAGGGCCTCCCTCACGCCAATTGGTGTAAAGGATTCCGCCCTTTTCAGGGCATCTGCAATTACATACATAGCCGCATAGGCCTGCGCGCCGTGGTAGTCAGTAGCCGAATTATACGTCGCCACATAGTTGTTATAGTATCTTTTAGCCCCGGGATAGGGAACAGATGGGACCCAGAGGGTGGGCGAGTAGACATAATCCGAAGCATCCCCGGCTGCATCAAGAAATTCAGGTGAAGTGAATCCGGAAGAAAGCCCCACTATAAGTCGAGGATTCAGACCCATATCTTTGGCCTGCCGTAAAAGCAAAGCTGCATCCATAACATTTGAAATAATATATACAAGATCCGGATTCTTCGCTTCGATCTTGGCCAGTATCGGTCTGAAATCCAGTGCTGCTGGCTCGTAGCCTTCCTTCATAACCAAGTTTAAAGTCAATTTTTTGCGGAGCTGCATAAACTTTTTTATACCGAACAGGCCAAATGGTGTATTTTCGTAGATAATTGAAGCTGTTCTGACGCGGGCTATTTTTTTCAGGAAGGAAGCCAATGCCTGTGAATGTTCGCTAACAGGCGGGTTAATTCTGAAGATATACTGCCAGCCCTGCTCTGTGATTTTGTCGGCAGATGCAGTGTTTACAACGAAAGGTATTTTATGATCCTGAGCCGAGTCAGCTACTTTCCAGGTTACTGAACTGGAAATGCCGCCACAAACCACAATAGCATTATCTTGTGATACCAGTTTTTGGATGGCTGAGCGGCCTACGTCAGGCTTACCGGCGGTATCTTCAATCAAAAGTTCTATCTCTTTGCCGTTAATACCGCCCCCTGAGTTAATCTCTTGTAAGGCCAGGAAATATGATTTTTTTTCAATATCACCAAACATTGCAAGTTTCCCGGTTAAGGGCAAGATGACGCCCACTTTGGCACATTCGGCCCGGACAGTTACAGCTGTTGTCAAAAGTAAAATTATCGCAAAAAGCATGCACACGAATTGTTTTATTCCTTTCATTTTGGCCTCAGTTTTTACAATCTAATATTTTATTCAATCCTGCGCCTCATAAAACCTCGGGTACCCTAATTCAAAGGAGCGACAATAATACTCAGTATTCTCATCGAACGCAAATTGTTTATCATATATTTAAGAAGACATCCCTTCTTTAGGATCTTCATAAATATGTCGTTTACAGCAGACTTTCATAAGTGTTATGAAACACTAAAATTCACCAGTGCTCTGTCCTGTGGGTCATTGACAAAAGGGATATCGTTTCCATCCTGCCCGCTGTACCCGCCAGACGAACGGCGGACAAGCGGCAGGTGGGGCACAAGGGGTAGCACACATGTTGCAATTGTAAAGCTCAAGCCAATGGGCACTAAAATAGATGATGAACGGTCATTTTTTGGGAGATATCATGCCTATTCAAGAAAAAACAATGATTCCCGCTCGCCTTTTAGATCCGGACACAATCGACGATTCCCCCGGACCTTACTGTATGAGCTTCGGATTCGACCCGGGCCCCTATATCCACTCTATAAAAGAAATCGGCCTGGTAAATACTCCCCTCTTGATAATAAATAAGGAGGGAGAGCAAGATATCATTTCCGGTTACCGCAGGATTAAGGCCGTCAAGGCCTTGAAATGGAAAAAAATACCCTGCAGGATTCTTTCCATGTCCACGTTATCTTCACTGGAGTGCCTGCTCTTGAATCTCTATGACAATCTTTCCACGAGAAGGCTTAATATTGTGGAAAAAGGCATGTTGTTAAGCCGGTTGATCGAGTACCTTCCGGGTTCTGAAATCATCAAAAATTATATGCCGTTACTGGACCTTCCGTGCCGTGACGAGACCCTCCGCTTTTATGTCAGGATTGAGGAAGAACTGGACGCGGAGACAAAAAAACACCTGGCTTTGGAAAGGCTCACTTTGCAGTCAGTTAAAATGGTTTTGGAAGTTGATTCCAAAGCGAGGTCCTCTATTTGCCGTCTCATATCGGATTTAAAGCTTAACAGTAACCAACAGAAACAATTTATTGATTATATTATTGATATTTCGAATATAGCTGACACTTCCGTGCCTGAGCTTATCCGGAAAGGGACAATAGAAAACATATGCTCGAATAAAAACCTGAACACTCCTCAAAAGGGCAGGGCGGTACTCAAATTTTTAAGAGAAAGGCGTTTTCCATCTTTGGCGACAGCAGAATCGTCGTTTAGAGAAATGTTGTCTAACTTGGGCCTTCCTGCAGGCGTGAGGATCAAATCCGCCAGGTTTTTTGAAGATCCAAATTATCAGCTTGAGGTGTCTTTCAGGGAAGGTAAGGAATTGAAAGAAAAGCTTGAGCGTCTCTCCCGGAAAGAAGGTTTGACACATTTGGGAAACCCCTGGGAGAAAATTTATAATGCCTGATTTCACCATCAAAAAGATATTGATAGAAGAAGGGGCTTCAGGCTATGCATTCACCGGTCGGATACTTAAAAAATTACCGGGCATTCCCGTTAAACATGTAAAGACAGCCTTATCGAAGACGCAGGGCAATCCCTTGGATATGGGCAAGGACATACTTCATCTACTATCTTATAAGGGCGAATTCCTCAAACCCTGCCCGGGAACAAAAGAGTATATATGCTGCGGATATCAGATCCTCAATGTTGGGACCAACTGTCCCCTTGACTGCAGCTACTGTATCCTTCAGTCTTATTTTAATCAGCCCAATTTGAGAGTTTTTGTTAACCTGGAAGAGGAACTTGAAAAGGTATTGCAGGCCATAGATTCTGAGCCCGACAGGGTTTTCCGGGTGGGAACTGGAGAATTTACAGACAGCCTTGCCGTTGATGATATTACTTGCTGGAGCGATATCCTTCTTCCGGCCTTTTCGCAAAAAAGAAACGCCATTCTGGAACTGAAGACAAAAACAACCAACATCCAAAGGGTCATTGATTCCGAATTCAGGGACCGAATAATCGTGTCCTGGTCATTGAACAGTCCCACTGTTGCCGTGCGGGAGGAACACAGGGCGGCAAGCCTGGAGAAGAGGCTTGAAGCGGCACGGAGGTGTCAATCAGAGGGCTTTATCTTAGGCTTTCATTTTGATCCGCTCATACCACATCCCGATTGGAAGCAGGAATATTTGAGGAGCCTGGATCTGTTGGATGAATATATTGATCCCAAGGGAATAATTTGGATTAGCATGGGTTCCTTCAGGTATATGCCACCTCTCAAGCAAATCATTAGAAGGCGGCACCAAAAAACTTGTACGCTTGATGGAGAATTTATCACCGGGCTAGATGGAAAAATGCGTTATTTCAAACCCATACGGATGGAACTCTACGGGTTTATGAGGGAGAATATAGAGAAATGGCACCGAGATGTGGGGCTTTATCTCTGCATGGAATCGGACGATGTCTGGAAAAAGAGCATGGGCTGGTCCCCTGGGAGTTCTGCCGGTTTGAGAGATTACCTGGACAGGCGTGTCGTTAAATTTTTTGGGTAGCATTCCGCCTGGATATATGATATTTAAAACTCGTTCAAAATCAGGCAATTATTGATTTCATAAACAGCGATAAAGAGGAGTATTGAGGAGGTTGGTATGACACTGAAAGAAAAGGTGGAGAAAGCCTTGGAAAAGGTCAGGCCGTCGCTCCAGGCGGACGGTGGGGACGTCAAACTGGTTGACGTCAACGATGTCGGGGTCGTAAAAGTTATGCTTCAGGGGGCGTGCGCAGGATGTCCCATGTCTCAAATGACACTTAAGATGGGAATTGAAAAGATCTTGAAGCAGAATATTCCTGAGGTAACAAGTGTGGAATCGGTATAGGTAGAAGCATATATTATTCACAACAATATGAGTTATTTCAGTTTTTTGTCCTGGCGGGATTTTTCTGAAGACTCGTAAAAAGATAAAGGAGAAAAATGATGGAGATCAAAAAAGTAGGCGTGATTGGCGCTGGTGCCATGGGGAACGGTATTGCTCAAGTTGCAGCACAAATCGGCTGTGAGGTCGTGATGAGGGATATCGAGGATGAATTTGTCGAGCGAGGCATGAACAGCATTGACAGGTTTCTGTCAAAAAGCGTTGAAAAAGGAAAACTTGATGCCGATGAAAAGAATGCCATACTGGGAAGGATAAAGGGAACGACCGACATGTCTCAAGTCAAGGACATGGATTTTGTGATTGAGGTAGTTATCGAAGACCTGGAACTGAAAAAGAGCGTTTTTAGAGAGCTCGACGGAATCTGTCGTCCTGAAATTGTACTTGCTTCAAACACTTCCTCAATGTCTATTACAGAAATAGCGGCAGTGACCAAACGCCCGGACAGGGTCTGTGGAATGCATTTTTTCAACCCCGTACCGCTTATGAGACTGGTTGAAGTCATACGCGGGTACGCAACCAGTGATGAGACGGTCAATGTTACAACAGATCTTGCGAGGAAAATGGGCAAAACCACTGTTGAGGTCAAAAAGGATTCTCCGGGTTTTATAGTCAACAGGATCATGATTCCTCACATGCTGGAGGCTATAAAGATCGTAGAAGAAGGCATTGCAAGCATAGAGGACGTGGATACCGCCGTCAAAAACGGTCTCAATTATCCTATGGGACCCTTTGAGTTGATGGATCTTACCGGTATTGATGTGTGCTATTTTGTATCTGAATATTTCTATAAGGAGCTAAACAAAGAATCCAAATGGGTATCTCCGAATCTACTCAAGACAATGATTCGCGCAGGAAAACTGGGAAGAAAGACAAAGGGAGGATGGTATGATTTTGGAAAATAAATAGATTTAAAACGTTGATCAAATAAAAAAAGGCAGTTCTTTTTAGAGCTGCCTTTTTTATAGAATAGTATTACTTGTTTTTATGACGCATCTTTTTTTTGAGTTTTCGGTATTTGTGTTTTCGGATTTTTTTGCGCCGCTTTTTGACAACATTACTCATTAAAAGGCTCCTTTGTTAAAATGATAGGGACTTTTACAATTTTGTTAATAAGGATGTCAATGTATTTTTATAATATTAGGGGGGGGGAGGACAAATAGATCAGGTATCTGTCAAAACAAATAAGTTTACATAATATATATTATCTGACTCTATATCACGTATTGTTTTTCAGGCTTTTTTTATTTCCTTTGAACTTGTAAAGGTGCTGATCGGCCTTTTCAACAAATGACTCAGCCGTCATTTCTTCTGAAAAGTTTGCATAGCCGGTGCTCGCTGTTAATTTGCAATCTCTTTCTATGCACTCCTCAATACGTTTTGCTATCCTCTGAGAAATATCCACATTCGCGTCAATTAGGATCACAGCAAATTCATCGCCGCCGTATCTGTAACCGGAATCAACCCCCTGTCTTATGTTGGCGCTTATTATGGCGCCTACCTTTTTTAGAACTTCATCGCCGGCCACATGTCCGTTATTGTCATTAAACAGCTTGAAATCGTCCAGATCGAGCAAGATCATTGCAAGCTGATTCTTCTGTCTCCGGGCTCTCACTATCTCTTCGTTCAGCCGGCTATAAAAATGCCTCTGATTAAAAAGGCCTGTGAGGGAATCGGTAATAGATAACCTGTTAAGTTCCTGCCTTATATTGCGCTCTGTTATTGCCCTCTTGATCTTGGCTTCGAGTTCTTCAATAAGGAAGGGTTTGTTAATAAAATCAGATGCCCCGGCGTTTATTACATCCATATATTGGTAGTCCCTTGAATACCCGGTCATTGCTATGACACAGATATCGGGTTGTTCGCTTTTTACATGTCCTATCAATTCCAGGCCGTCCATTTCAGGCATTTTTATGTCAGTCACTAAAAATGCGTAGGATTTCTTATTCAGTTTCCGGAGGGCTTTTTTTCCGTTATCTGCGGAATCTGCCGGAAAACCAAGGTGGATAAGCATTTCCACAATGGGACCCCTTATAGAATCTTCATCATCAACAACAAGTATCGGTTCTTTGTTGTAATTGATGCGTTCTTCTTCTTTATCCATTTGAGGAAAATGCCTTTCGTAAGTATTTATTTGGATTCCCTGGGGTCAACAATTATTCAACCGGACTTATTACGCCCTGGAGTGAATTTTGAAAACCTTGTTTTATTTTTAGTTTAACTAAAGAGCCTATATACTTGGTATCACATTTAAAATTAACAACTTTATTTGTTTTGGTACGGCCGGTTAGCTGTTCACCCTTTTTGCTTCGGCCTTCAACCAGCACCTCCTGGTGCGTGCCCTCAAGGGACTTGTTTTTTTCGAGGGTGATTTGTCTTTGAACGCTCTGAAGAGCACTTAAGCGGGATGCCTTTTCAGCTTCCTCAATTTTTTCATTCATATTGTACGCAAATGTACCTTTTCTGTCTGAATATTTAAAGGAAAAAATTGAGTCAAATTGAATCTTCTCAATAAGATCAAGTGTCTGGAGGAATTCACCTTCTGATTCTCCCGGAAAACCTACCATGACATCGCTTGTTATCGCAATTTCAGGGTTAATAGACCTCAGCTTTGCAATAAGGTCCATATAATGCTCGCGCGTATACCCCCTTTTCATCCGTTTTAAAACTGAATTTGCGCCCGCCTGAAACGGAAGATGAAGGTGGGGACACAGGTTATCGAGATGCGCAAAGCATTGAATCAGCTCATCGGAAAGATCCTTTGGATGAGATGTTGTAAAACGAAGCCTTAACAATCCTTCCAGCCTGCTCAATTTCCTGAGAAGGAAAGAAAAATTCCCCGGGTTCTCCCCTTTAGATCTGTATGAATTTACATTCTGTCCAAGCAGGGTAATCTCTTTTACGCCTTCACCGATCTGGTTTCTCGCCTCGGCTATAATGTCTTCAGAGGAACGGGAAATTTCCCGACCCCTGACATAGGGAACAATACAATAAGTGCAGAAATTATTGCACCCCTCCATGATTGAAATAAAACCAGTGACTTTTTTCTCGAAATAACCGCGGAATGGCAGATATGAAGGAAAATCTGACTTCAGATCTATGCCTACCACCCTTTGGCGATCTGAAATAATTCTTTTCAGGGACTCTTGTATCCTGCCAATCTCTCTGGGACCCAGTACGAGATCAATCTGTGGAAATCTTTTTATCAATTCGGAGCCCTGCTGTTGGGCCATGCATCCAACAACACCAAGTATGACTTCCGGTTTCCTGCGCTTAATGATTGACATACGGCCAAGATGGCTCAATGCCTTTTGTTCGGCCTTTGCTCTGACAGTACACGTATTTATCAGTATAAGATCGGCATCATTTGGATCTTGCGAAGGTAAAAAGCCTAAATGAGAGAGCGATTGAGCCATATAGTCAGAATCGTACTCGTTCATCTGGCAACCCATGGTTATAATAAAGAACTTACGTGACACAGATTTATTCCCAAGTTTAGTGAGCTTAAGTTAAGTTTAATAAATTCGGAATTCATATTATTTCAGGTGTCTTTATTGTTTTAGAAAAATCCCTTTCAACAAGATCCATCCCTTCCCCTTCTCTCAGGTAATCAAGCAATTCAGAAATCCATTCCTCGCACCCGGGAGAGATACTGATTTCAATAGTCGCCGCAAAGGGATCAAGCGTCTTAACAACAGCCATCCCGTTGTAAGATTCAACGGTCGTTCTTATGTAATTGATGTCCTTCCTGTCCACACGGAAGTTTCGTTTAGTGGTCTTCATGGTTATCGTAAGTCGCCCCACCCCACATCAATTTGGTTCTCAGGATTTTGAAGTGGCTGTGATCAGGTGGTTTGAGGAGTTTGATCTTTTCTTCCGACTTGCGGATAAGAACCTTATCCCCAAAATAGAGATCAAATCCCACCTGCCCGTCAAAAGTCAAGACAACCGTTTCTTCGCTTTCCTTCCCCATCTGGATGTCAATGACACTTGTATCCGGAATAATGATGGGACGGTTTGAAAGGGTGAAAGGACAAATTGGCGTTAATATAAGTGTTTCCATGGTCGGGTAGAGTATGGGTCCACCGGCGGACAAATTATAGGCTGTAGATCCCGTAGGGGTAGCTATGATAAGACCGTCGGCCCTGTAAGTCGTCAGGAATTCATTGTTTAACGTCACTTCGAGATCTATGATTCTCGCCAATGTCCTCTTGTTTATCACCACATCGTTCAAGACTTGAAAGCGGCAGACCTCGCTGTCGTCTCTAAAGACCTTTGTTTCAAGCATAACCCTGCTTTCCACTTCAAGGCGGCCATCGACCATCATCTCGATCACAGGGTAGAGACGATCAAAGGGAATTCCAGTAAGAAAACCCAGCCCTCCAAGATTTACGCCTAATAGGGGAACCCCGTACCGGCCAACCCTGCGGGCGGCTCCCAAAAGGGTTCCATCTCCACCAAGAACGACAACCCAGTTTACTGTTCGTGGGATCGTAGAGGCTTCTTCCTGACATTCGTACAAGGGTTCTTTGGCCTCCATTTCCTCCATGAAGACATGGATGCCCTTTTTTCCGAGCCATTCTTCAAGTTTTTCGGCCTCTGATTTTGCCGGTTCATGGTGGTGTTTGTATATGATTCCAACTGATGGGGCAGACATAAAAGAGTCCTCCGGACAAAGTACTGAAATGAACAAAAATTTCTAAAATATTGGTAACGTTCAAAAGTGTATGCATGGGATTTTAATTCATCCGATTTCCGTTTATGGATCCTTAACTCTGGTGCCTAAGAATCCGG
>CAZIXY010000134.1:0-9039 GCA_964543315.1 uncultured Desulfobacteraceae bacterium
AAGCCCTTCCCCGCCGAGTAAAAAGGCGTAACGCGACTTTTTACGAGGTTATCATAATTGCTTTCCATATTTCCATTCGTAGAGTGCCTTTGATTCATCAAGCCCTTCATAACATTGGAGACGGATCAATGGTATCCCGAGGTAAGTTGAGGCGGTCTTTGCGAGCTCAGTTTTACCCACACCGGCAGGACCTTCCACAAGGATGGGTTTTCCCAGGTGATATGCGAGATAAAGGATGGTCGCAATCTGCCGGCTACAGACATATCCCGCCTTTTTGAATCCCTGCTGGATACCCTCAAAGGACTTAAATTTCTGTTCATGCTTTGATTTCATAGAACTTCTCTCCTAAAAATATTTGACCAAATCCGGGTTGATGACTGATATGTTAATATGGAAAGCACCACAGGAACAGGGCACAGAACGATCTTTCATAATGATCTGCGCGGTTCCATAGCAATATTAACGGCCCGGATGGCTCTTAGAATTGAAACGTTCTAAAATTGCGTTTTTTTTAAGAAGGCGCTTACTTCTTGAATATAAGGAGATGATTTCGACCATCAAGCGTGACCAAATCCCAGCCATCGGCCCCGGCCCGTTCTAAAACGGTCTGCATTTGAACCTGCATGGACGGCCTGCTCTTCCCGCTGAAGTATTTGGACACCTTGTATTCCATTTTCTTTGCGGCATAAGTGGGAGAACCTGGCACGAGGTATGCCATGATGTTCAATGTTAATAAGACCGCCACGGCTACCAATAAAACTCTAAAAAAGACATCTCTCTTCGTACTTTTTTCATTTCCTTTCATCTCGAATCCTCCTAATAATACAATCCCGTGACTTCATCAAATTTCTCACCCTTTCAACCCCCATCATCCCGCTCCAATGCACTGATCAAGAACGCCAAAATATCAGGAACGGCCGAAAGCATCCTGTTCCAGTTCGACAGGCATGGGACTTTCATAGGCATTTCAAGAAAATGATGCCCCGAACTTACAATCCACCCATCTTTAGGCCATTTACTTTCCTGGATCAGAATCTTCATTGTAAAATATGTTAATTCCTAAAAGCGGTTTTCATAATACTTTTATGCAAAAAAGGAGTCCATTGTAACAATATCCTTCTTAAACTCATTGGAATCAAGATTGAGATTTACCCGAGCCAACTGTTTCCCATCCCACTTGCTGGAGTTATCTTCGTGTGGCAGCTTTTCAATTAAATATTTAATTCTCCATTTGTTCAAGAAATACTCCGTATCCCTTTCTATCTGCTTCATCCTGAGGCGGTATTTGCTGTGATAAGCATCTTTTCTATCCACCTTTGAGTAATCATGGTTGTGGATGGCTTCTGCATCGGCACAATAATGGATTTTGAGTTCTTCATTCCTTATGTTCAAGGAAAGATCCTTATCTTCATTTGCAATAAAAATTCCTTTTCCTTCTACCATATCATCAAAGCCACCAATTTTAAAAATCGCATCTCTCCTGACTAATAGCAAGGTAGTAGTATACCAGGGCACTTCACCAGGTTTCATTACAAGAGGGTCATCCCTTTTCAAATTTGCCATCGGTCCTGCTTTATCCAGCCCAATTCCGTAAACATTTCCTTCTTTTTCAAGAGTAATTGTATGGCATCCACAGTAGTACACGGTTGTGGCGTCTGTCTTAAGAAGTTTTGCTCCAACCATCCCGATCTTTTTATCTCTTATTGCAGTTTCTCTCAGATGCCTCAACCACTCTGGCAGCACAACGACGTCATTATCCATAAAAATAACATACGACCCCCTTGAATAATAGATCCCCTGGTTTCTCTGTCCGGTAGTCCCCGTGCTATCTTTATTATATATCACGTGGACATTTTTATATTTTTCTTCCAGGGAAGAAATAATTCCAAGTGTCTCCCGACCGGAGCCTGCATCGCTCAATATTATCTCAAAGGGTTCGGGAGTATTTTCGAAAACCGTCTCAACGCAAGTTTCGGTGTCATGCCCTCTTTCCGCCGAGACGATAATTATCGAGGTCAAATTGCTGAAATCCGGTCCATGTTTATTTCCATTCTGGTCATATGCCAGGTGTCTATCCAGTTCCAATTGTTTCCCGTTCCTGTCAAGAAATGAGTATCTGTTTGTTATATCTTTCAACATTTCTAAAACTCGTCTGAAATTCCAAACATACCTTAGGCCTCGCGCCTTATACAGAATGATTTTAAGGAGTTAAGGCAATACTCTCCGGGAAAATTTAAACGCCTTAAATTTAAAAATCTACTGTACGATGCGCTGGCTTTTTCTGAGAACCCGAATTCTGTGCCAAATGTCAGCCTTCCCTGTATAAAGAGAATTCAGCATTGGGGCCTATCAATATGGCTCGAGACGGCTGCCTCAGGTCTTGGCTCACATAGTCAAGAACAATCGTTGCGCCTAAAAAACTGCCGACAAAACAAAAGGGCGTCTTGACGGAAACATGTCGATTCAATACCTCATGGATGTCCAGACTCATACGTGCCACTGAAAAATCCCCCAAGCCATCCGGCAACCTGGCACTCACTTTTTCCCTTGTTTCTATATAGATTGTCCTGTAGTGCGGTGTTAGCTGTTTGAGAACATACGTCCAGCCGCTTATGAGTGAAATCCATCCGGCCACAAAGACAACAGCCGGTTTTTCAGGCCCCTCACGTTCGGGAATAAAATCAATCACCCGCAGGGCGACACCGTCGGAGACTTCAACATAGTCTTCGGATACCTTAACACCTTTATCAGAATATTGTACGAAAGACATTGTAAATGCTTCTTTCTCCTATCAGGGTCTTAAAGCCGCTCTGTTCCTTATCAAACAGCTATTTAAGTCCGAGACTCAGCCTGTAAGCCCAGTTCAGGATAATCAACACGCCCACAAAAAAGGCTGCCCGGCGACCCGTGCCCGGCCTCAATCTCATTAATCGGCCGCGAATAATCTTAACCCCGAGCAGCAGGCCCGTCATGTTCCATGCGAATACAAATGCGACCGCGATATATAGAATGCATGCCAAAGGGCAGTTCTGCACCGCGAACATCCAATCACCATGTGCCATGGCCTGGAAGGACCTGGTAAAACCGCAGAAAGGACATGGATATCCCGTAAGCCAGAGAAAAGTGCACCGCTTTACGGGTAAAAACCCGCATGCACCCGTGTTTGCCAGCAATAAGGCTATTCCCGTCACCAGTGCGAGGGGCAGATGAAGTCCTACCACATCCCAGTAGGAACGCGGGCGGGTAAATGATAAAAAGGCGGAAAGGCCGGTCTGTATTCGCCGACCGTCAGTAATATCCATCTATAACGGCTACTCAGGTTGAGAAGTGTCGTCACCTGTGTCTGCTTCCGCGCGCTCCTCTCCTTCGGTTAACACATCCATACGGATACCGCTGAAGATTTCACGGTAAGCAACAGTCAGGATAGTGGCCTGAATCGGGAAAGTTATGACTATACCGATACCACAAAGGATCGCCCCTATACTGCCGATAATGCTGGATACGATCGAGAGAGCCAAAAAGGGCCAGAAATTGGTTTTGACCTTATTAATACTCTCCATGGAGGCGGGCCAGAATTCCATCCCCTCATCTACTATAAGGAATAACCCGAACATGAGAAATGCCTGGGCCGCATAGATGACGAATAATGCCGCCAATTGTCCCACACACGGCACAAGAGCAAGAAGAAAGGATACTATGACAAGGGCAATTCCCCATATAAAAACAAACAGGAAGGAGTTCAGGAAATATCCAAATCCCTTGAACACTTCCCCCACTTCAGGTTTTGGTTCCTCTTTGTCAAACAATCCGAGGGTGATCAGCAGAAAACCGGCAAACATCGGTCCGGCAAGGATGCCGACTGTTACGGAACTAAGCACAACGGCAACAAGCGAGGCCAGTACAAGAGTTCCAAAGTTATCTTTATAGAGATTAAATCCATTTTCAATCCACTCACCGAACTTTACCTCAACTTTTTCCATCTCACACCTCCCTGTTGAAAATATGTTGCCTCAGAAAGCTCATCCGTCCACGAATGTATCACTTTGCCGTCGGCTTGCTGGTGGAACCTATATAACAAAGTATGATATGATAAACCTACGATAACCTCAACAGTATTTTTCCATCCGCTGCCAGGCCGCATGCCTTTATGTGGCGGTTATAAAATCTTTTGAAGCAGATCCGCCTTTCAATCCTCCGCAGTATCCTGCTACTGAGGACGGGCGCCAACCGCCGTCGCTGAAGCTATGGCGTGTCAGGGCTACAGCGGATAACCTTTTCGCATTCATCCCCGCCCTTCCCGACGGTTCTTTTTGCGAAGGCGGGTAAAGAGGTGCCTTAAATGAAATATGCTTTGATTATTGTTGCCCCTGAAAAAAGGGATTGTGCTGCTTTTCGCGTTCTACCGTGGTTACAGGGCCATGCCCCGGTAAAACCAGAGTGTCATCGGGAAGCGAAAATATCTTCTCGCGGATATTTTGAAGGAGGATCTCCATATTCCCTCCAGGTAAATCTGTCCGGCCTATACTTCCCGCAAACAAAGCATCGCCGCATATTACCAGCTTCTTCATTTCCCTGCCGCTTTCCATTTTCACTTCACCCTCGAAAACAAAGCCCAGGCCCGCCTCAGAATGCCCGCGCAGGTCAATGACCTCAAAACGGATGGATCCTACTTCAATCACATCCCCTGCCCGAATGAATTGAGATGCCTCCGAGTTGGACGCCTGGGTCCCCCAAAAAGCGGCCCGGTCACTGGCACCCCCGAGAGCGGGTGCCTCGTCCCGATGACACACAATAGGCGCCCCTGTGGCCTCCTGGAGTTCCTTGTTCCCACCCACGTGGTCCCAGTGGGTATGCGTGTTGATGATGTATTTCACATTTAAACCGTCCTTCTCAAGCTCTTTTACGATCTCATCCACATCTCCGCCCGGATCAAAGACCACGGCTTCCTTTGTCTCTTCGTCCCCGACAATATAGCAACTGACCAGCAGGGGACCGGATTCCAATATTTTCAGTACCATGGATATTCCTTCCTAAAACAGGTTGCTTAATGGATTTCGAATCCTTCGGCTCCGGCAGCCCCGCAGAAAAGACGGCGGGCAGACCGTAGAGAGGGCCGCTTGTACCTTAGGAGTAGATGCGGACTTAAGATGAGTGCCATGCCGAGCCTTTTGACCGCCAGAGCCAACCAGAACAGCCCCACCTGAAGGTCCAGAACCGAAAAAAGGCATCAATGACACACTACCCTATTGCTCTTCCTTTTTATATTCCCAAAGTCGGCAAGTGCAACGATTGACGAAATATAAAAATAACGACTCCTGTGTCAAGCCAAAAGGCCCGTCATTAAATCCCTTGTGCCGACGCTGACCTGGTACATGCCGAATATAAAAAGGGCCGCCGCCGTCAGTCCCATAAGAATTCGAGTGACCCTGTTATCAATCCTGCCTGCCGTTGAAAATATGATAATTAAAATGCTAAGCGAGCATATAAAAGTGCCAAAAAAGCCTGCAATAAAACCGATACCAAAACCTGGTGTTTCCCGCCAGCCTGTAAGAATTATTGGGACTCCGACCACACTCCAGAATATATAAGGGTTTGGGTTCAGTGCATTTATGGCAACGGCGTTTAAAAAAGTCCGCCTGCCTTCGTCATTGGACGGCTCAAGCGCCGGGGCCGGTTTTTTAAGGGCCAAAAATCCCTCCCGGGCCAAATACAAAATAAAAAGGCCGCCAGCGATTCGAAGAGTATCGAGAAACCACGCGGGAGTTTGCGTAAGCACAAGCAAAACCAGCCCGATAACCGGCCCGTCTGTGACAAGAGGCGCAAAGGCCGCCGGAAGTGTGCCCTTCCAACCGTTTTTCAGGGACTGTGAAAACAAAAAGGCCTGAAAAGGACCCGGCATGATCGTCGCAGACAGGGCCAGTGTGGCCCCCTGGAGAAAATATAAGATCAAATTTCTTTTTCCTCCAGCATCATCTCCGCCATTTTGAACTTCTGTGCCTTCCCGCTTCTGGTCATGGGAAAATCAGATACGAACTTGTAATACTGCGGCAGCTTTTCCGCACTCAAATTGTCAATAACATGGGCGGTAAGCTCAATAAGAGTGAGTTCCGCTCCCTCCTTGAGTTTTACCCACGCCACGACCTCCTGACCCTTTTCATGGTCAGGGATCCCGAAAACCTGTGCCTCAGACACCTCCGGCCGCTGATAAATGACTTCCTCCACCTCGACCGGATAAATTTCAATTTCATCCCTGACAATCACATCTTTGATCCTGCCGGTAATCTTCACATAATTGTTATCATCCATCTCTCCCAGATCGCCTGTGTGAAACCATCCTTCCCGATCAATAGCCGCTGCCGTGGCAGCAGGCATCTTATAATACCCCTTCATCAAAAATCCTCTTGTGCATAATTCTCCCTGGGTTTTTTGTGGAAGGTCCTCTCCTGTACCCGGAGCCACAATCTTGACCTCATTGCAGCCAAGTGGCTTCCCGATTGTGGATACCCTCAACTCTATGGGATCATTGGGGTGGGTCATGGTAATCCAGGAAGAGGTCTCGGTAATCCCGTAGGCCACGGTAATATCGGATATGCCGATATCTTCAACAAGTCTTTTCATCAACTCCACCGGGCAGGGAGCTCCGCCGATGGTTCCTTTTTTGACGGACTGCCATCTCTTTTTTTGGAACTCCGGATGCTCAATCAGAGCTGTAAGCATGCTTGGAGATCCGTAAACAGCAGTGCATTTCTGTTCGCGGATTGCCCGGAGTATTCTGGACGGCTCAAAAACCTTGCATGGCATAACAATCGTCGCCCCCTTAAGGAGACCCGCCAGGGCAATACAGGTGTTTCCGAACATGTGGAAAAGGGGGAAAAAGAGACAGAGCCTGTCTTCATGAGTCAATCCCTGCCGCTCAGTGGAAAACATTGATTTATTGATCAATCCCAAATGATCCAGGACAACGCCTTTCGGCTTGCCCGTGGTTCCCGACGTATACATGATTGCTACCGGGTCGTCCGGTGTGACTACAGATTCCATATTGTCAAGGGTGCCCCCATCAACTTCTTCCCCCATCGCGGTCAACTCGGCCCAATGGATCATCTCAGGGTGGGCCTTTTCCGATATCACAAAAATGTTATTTAATGCCGGTATATTATCCCTCATATACAGGATACTCTCCTCGTATTCATCATTTGCGACACCGGCTGCTACTATAGCGGCGCTGCATTCTGACTGCTCTAATATAAATCGAAGATCCTCCCTTGGCGCGCCCGGATCAAGCGGTACGCTAACTGCCCCGATCCTGGAAATGGCCAGAAAAGATATTATCCATTCTGAGATATTCGGGGACCAGAGCCCTATTTTGTCCCCTTTCAATATGCCTGTTTTTATAAGCCCCTTGGCAGCCCTCTCCACCTCCCAACCCAAAAGACCGTAACTGTTCCTGGCACCGGTTTCCGTATGAATAAGTGCCGGCCGATCAGTGTGTGCCTGCATAATTTCCTGAAACATTTGCCCAATGGTTTTGTTTACAAATTCCATGGGTTATATCTCCTTTTTCATAAAAGAGGATTTTAGTTGTTTTCGGATTAAGGGACTGCGGGGAGTACTAAACTCACTGAAAACTCTTTTTATGTTGCCTATTCTATCATTAGAGACAAAATAAGACAAGATAAGCGATTGCTCTCTTGTAAATTCTTTCGTCTTTTGCCTTGCGCCTTCCCCAAAAATGGCACTATTATGAGCGAACCATTTTTTGTTTGGTGGGTCATTCTATCAAAATTCAAGGGGCCAGGGATTTGCTGAAAAACAGGAACGCATCATGAGTCTCATTACAGCCATCAAGGTCTCCCTCGGATTCGCCGGAAAGGAAATTTTCCGCGAGATCGGGCTTCAAGTTGAGTCCGGAGATCGAATCGGTCTGGTCGGCCCAAACGGGTCCGGCAAGACTACCTTGCTCAGGCTCCTTATGGGCGAAATCATTCCGGACAGCGGAGAAATCAGATTGGCAAAGGGAACCAGAATTGGTTATCTGCCCCAGGATATTCAGGAAATCCTATCCGGCCGGCTTCTCAACTCGGTTCTATCTTCCGCCCCGGGACGGGTGGATCTGCAGGAGCTACTGGGAGCGGTTGAGCTTTCTCTGAAAGATGCATCCGAAAAGCAGGAACAGACCCGGCTGGCCGGACAACTTGCCGAAATCCACCAACAGCTAAGTCACCTGGACCAGCAATTTCCCACACATGAAGCGGAAAAAATACTGCTTGGGCTTGGCTTTCAAACATCTGATTTTTCCCGTCCTCTATCTTCCTTGAGCGGCGGCTGGAAAATGAGGGCCGCCCTTTCAAGTCTTCTTTATCAGAAACCCGACCTTTTACTGTTGGATGAACCCACCAATCATCTCGACATACCGGCCGTTCGTTGGCTCGAACAATTTCTCCTGGATTTTAGCGGAGCCATCATCCTTGTTTCTCATGATAGGGACTTCCTGAACCGTCAGATTCATCGCATAATCAGCCTCGAGCCTGAAGGTATGAGAACCTACAGCGGCAATTATGATTTATACCTGCATGCCCGTGAGGAGGAAATAAAATCTCTTGAAGCCAAGGCCCGCAGCCGGGACCAGAAGATTAGAGAGGCCCGGAAATTCATTGAAAGATTTCGTGCCAAGGCCTCTAAAGCGAGGCAGGCCCAGAGTAAAATCAAATTGGCAAAAAAAATGGAACTGGTTGCCACCCGCCAGCGGGAAAAAACCGTTCGTTTTTCCTTCCCCAAAGTTCCGCGGAGCGGGAGGGACGTTCTTTCCATCGAAGGTGTATCAAAGGGATTCGGTGAAAAAATTCTGTACAAGGCCCTGAACAGGACAGTCCTTAGGGGGGAAAGAATAGCCATTATAGGACCCAACGGCTGCGGCAAGACCACCCTGCTTCGGATGATCGCCGGTGAAATAAAACCGGATAACGGCAACATAGCCCTTGGTCACGGGGTCAGCATGAGTTATTTTGCCCAGCACCATACGGAAATGCTTGATCCCAATAA
>CAZIXY010000135.1:0-9017 GCA_964543315.1 uncultured Desulfobacteraceae bacterium
CGGGGGAGGGGAAGCCCTTCCCCGCCGAGTAAAAAGGCGTAACGCGACTTTTTAACCTTAAGTGTTGACAAAAGACTGAATGTGGAATTATCAGTATAAAAGTCTTCGGTTTCTGAAATTTTTTGTAATTCATCGATAGTGAAGCTCCCCGAAGCAAGTTACGGGGTATTCCGGCGAAGCCGAATAAGGTCTTTTATCCATCACCCGGATCAGTCGCTTATTTATAAGGAGAATAGAATGAATGGAACTAAAGGCTTCCTTTTGATCCTTTTACTGCTGTCCTTTTTTGGATGCGCGTCTACTCCTGAAAGGCATATTGTAATCTCCCCGGATTCCCGGGCCGAACCCATCCCCGTGATTCCAAACCAGCTCCTTGATAAGAGAATACGTTTTCTTACCAGGTTATTGGAGCAAGAAAAAATTACTGTTAAAGATAGAAAAATCGCCTCAAATTTGCTGGAGGCATACAAATCGGTCAAAAAAGCATCCCGAAGCAGTCTTAAGAAGGAAGAGTACCGACGAACCCTCAATTCGTTCTTTCACTATCTCAACCTTGTGGACGAGCACTATTTTGATAAAGAGAGAGCCGGAACCCGTGATTATTCCGAAGCCATCAAACTTTTTGCCGACGAAAGGGATAAAATCATTGACACGTATATCTCAGGAGATTTCAAGGGTGTTATCAAAAAATGCCTCAAGTTGAAGACGGAATTCGGTCCTGATGCCTTAATTCCCGAAATTGCACTTCTTTTCGCCCTGTCTCTGGCCGAGGAAGGGATGCTTGAACAGGCTATAAATATAGGGGAGGGAGTCATACATACTATCGATACAATGCCGGATCTCGTTATCTTAAGGGCCCGTATGGCGGAATTACAGCTAAGGTCAGGAGAGAGAGAAAAGGCGCGACTTGTCTATGAAAAACTAACAGATTCTCTTGACGAACAGTTTGTCATTTTAAGATCCCTCGAAAAGAAGATCAGTGAAACGCAGGTAACGGGACCCGGCCTTAAAAAGACCACGGAACAGAAACAAAAGGGTCTTAAGGAGTCTTATCCTATCAGAAGAACGGAAGAGGAGTTCCTTCAGCATGTTGAGGATTTGGTGCAGGCGCACAGATTTGGTGAGGCAATGGATCTCCTGGTCACAAAAAGGGACAGGCTCAGTCAGGAGAGGAGATTGAAAAGATGGAGCAGGCAATCGGTAGCGTAGAACGTGCAGAAGAAAAATATATTGAGGAGAAAATAGCCTCTATTTCGCTTCGGGAAGAAACCCTGGAATCGACTCGAAAACTCCTTGACAATGAACAATTGGAAGAGGCCATTTCAAACCTGAATGCCCTGGAAGCTCAAGGGGAGGACAGCCGCGAAATCAGGGAAATTAAGGAACAGGCCATTGAAAGACTTATCAACCGTGAAAGAAACAGGGCTGCAAAGCTTTTTTTGGCTGCAAGACGTACTCAGGATCCTGAAAAGAAGGAAGAATACCTTCGCTCATCCTATGAAATACTTAACGCATTGATTGATAAATATCCATCATCACCTTTAAATGAAAAGCTAAAAAACCATATTGCCAAAGTTAGTGAAGAGCTGGAAAAACTGTAAATATGCCCATCGAAACTGTCACAGGCAATAACAGGTTGAGCGGAATTCAGGTGGTGGGTTTGGGTCAGGCATGTGTTGATTACCTGGGTGTAATCCCATTCTACCCAAATGAGGATGAAAAACTTGAACTGACTGATTTAACCATGCTTTGCGGTGGTCCGGCATCCACCGCCCTCGTTACCCTTTCACGCCTAGGCGTTCGGTCCTCCTTTTTAGGGTCCATATCTGATGATTTTTTCGGCAGCGAAATTCTAAAAAACCTGAAAAGAGAGAAGATTGACATCTCCTGCTTAAGAATATACAAGGGCTATAGTTCCCAATTCGCGTTTATTGCCGTTAGCCGGGAAGGCGGTAAACGCACTATTTTTTGGCACAGGGGAAGTGTTCCCCATCTCACGCCGGACAATGTGAACTTGAGTCTTTTTCCAAATGCTCAGATTTTACATGTTGACGGCCTTATGATCGGGGCATGCCTTTTCGCAGCCCAGCAGGCAAAAGATCTTGGGATGACCGTGGTGATGGATGGGGGAACCATGAGACAAGGCTCTAAGGAACTGATCCAACTTGTTGATATTCTTATTGCATGCAAGCAGTTTGCAATCTCTTTGGTTGGCGCTGGCGCCCCCATAGAAACAGCGCTTCATGCGTTTCGGGATTTGGGCCCTTCCAATGTGGTCGTCACGATGGGACCGGAAGGAAGCATCGGTCTGAATGACCAGGAGATTTTCAGGCAGGAGGCCTTCCCGGTTTCCACAGTCGACACCACAGGCGCTGGGGACGTTTATCACGGTGCTTATATATACGGATTGCTTAAAAAATGGGACATGCCCGCATGCATGCGTTTTGCCTCTGCAGCGGCCGCTCTCAAATGCAAGAACCTGGGTGCGCAGGCCGGAATTCCTGATCTTGATACAATAGGTGAACTGATGAAATCGATATAGTATGCATGCCCGGAACGGTTTTTCTCCACCATAATTCTCCCCTTATGTTCAAGGGATACAAATAGAGACATTATTTTTCGGTTTAAAAAAATTAGGTACTGCACATTTACAAACGAATTCCATTAAAAAAAAGACCATGCCCTTAAACGAACTTCTTCCAAAGGCCGTCAAGTTGTTTCCTGAAAGGGAAGCCATTGTCTGCAATAATATCAGAATGAATTATGAGGAGTTTGCCGAACGTGTCTGGCAACTCTCAAACGGCTTGATCAGGACGGGTATTCAGAGGAATGACCGTGTCGCAATTCTTCATGAAAACTGCCATGTGTTTCTTGAAACATATTTTGCCGCAGCCCATCTGGGTGTCATCCTGGTTCCGCTCAACTTCAGGCTTTCAACAAAAGAACTCGCAACGATTCTAAATGACAGCCGGCCGCGAATATTAATTAGCCAGAATGCATTTCGTGATAAGGCGGCGGGCATTCGAGACAAGGTTCCACATATTGAAAAGATAGTCTGGACACAAAGATCACCGGAAATCGAATTAGAACCAACAGATCTGGATTACGAGCCTTTTCTAAAAGAGCAACCAAAAACGCCTCCTCCCGAGCTGAACATAAAAGATGAGGACGTGGCTCATCTTTACTACACGAGCGGAACAACAGGCCGTCCAAAAGGCGTTATGCTGACACACAAAAACGTTAAAACACACGCATTGGGCACAATAGCAGAGTTCCATTTGACCGACCGTGATCGCTGGTTTCATGTGGCCCCCCTATTCCACTTGGCCGATGCATGGGCTACCTTTGCCATCACATGGGTTGGCGGAAAACACGTACTGATACCCTCGTTTGATCCCGGGGAAGTTCTCCATATGATCGAGCAGGAAAAGATTACCCTGAGCAATCTTATCCCTACCATGCTCAATATGATGGTCAATCATCCGGATGTGGACAAGTTCGATTATTCAAGTCTGCGGGTCATTTTAAGCGGAGGTGCGTCCATTGCACCGGAAACCGTTCGCAAGATCGTTGAAGCCTTCAAGTGCGATTATATCCAGACATACGGCATGACCGAAACAAGCCCCTATTTGACCCTGTCCATTCTCAAAAAACATCTTAGGGACCTTCCATGGGAAGGGCAGTTAAGATACAAGGCGCGTACGGGACGGGAATTCATAAATGTAAGCCTGAAGGTCGTGGACGATCAGGGCAATGAGGTAGCTCAAGACGATAAACAGGTAGGAGAGATCATTGTGAAGGGTGATATCGTCACTTCGGGATACTGGAATCTTCCGGAAGAAACGGAAAAGGCCATCAAGGATGGCTGGCTGTTTACCGGGGATATGGCCGTCGTTGACAGTGAAGGATATGTCAATATTGTTGATCGGAAAAAGGACATGATCATAACCGGTGGTGAAAACGTCTATTCCACTGAAGTGGAAAATATCCTTTATACGCACCCTGATATTCTGGAGGCGGCCGTGGTCGGCGTACCTGATGAACACTGGGGTGAATCAGTCAAGGCGTGCGTGGTTCTGAAAGATGGTTGCAGTACAAATGAGAAAGAAATCATAGCTTTTTGCAAAGATAACCTGGCCCATTACAAAGCACCAAAGAGCGTGGATTTTTTAAGTGAACTACCCAGGACCGGTTCCGGCAAGATTTACAAGAAAGCATTGAGGGCTCCTTATCTCTAAAATCAGGACAAGAACACCAGCCTCTTCATTCCCTCGCAGCCTGTTTCCATTATAAGATAGCCGCTTGTCACGGAATCAGACAATTTGACAACAATTTAGTATCGCATTTTAGACTACACCGGGTAAATTTTCGGTGCAAGCCTGTTTTATTGGCCTAAGTGTGAGTAAAATATGTTTTGACAAACGATTACAAAATAACACAATCGTCCTCGATAGTGCGATCTGCTTTTTTGTCTGGGCAAAGGATTGGACCAAGCTGTTTCGCTTGCATAAATCCCGATATATCGGGGAAAAATAGAGATGTAGGTCCTGTCCAGAAAATATTTTGCACGGCGAAGAGATTGGTGTTGACAATTGTAACTTTCTGCGTTACAAAACTTTCATGATCAAGAGCTGGAAGCACAAAGGCCTTAAAGAACTATTTCTGAAAGGGAGTAAAAAAAATGTGCGGCCCGATATGGCAGATCGGCTTAGAAGGCGATTAGATGTATTAGATGCTGCCAATTCTCTGGAAGCCCTCGGATTACCTGGTTTTAGACTCCATCCCCTGAGTGGAAAGATGAAGGGTAGATACAGCATAAGGGTGAAAGGAAACTGGCGGATCACATTTCGATTCGAAGAGGTCGATGTTTTTAATGTAGATTTGGAGGATTATCATGGAAAATAGGACCCGAAAGCCTACCCATCCCGGTGAGCTGATCCGTGAAGACCTGTTACCAGAAACAGGCATGTCTCAGGCTCAACTGGCCCGGTTTATGGCTGTTTCCCGAAGAACTGTTTCCGAAATTGTTAATGAGAGTCGTCGGTTGACGCCTGATATTGCCTTTCGACTGGCCAAGGTATTTAACTCCACACCGGAAATGTGGCTGAATATGCAGCAAGCTGTAGACATCTGGGAAGCCCGGTCGATTCACGGACATGAATATGATAAAATTCAGACTGTTCAAGAGGCGATATCGCTTTAACTCGTTTAATAATCATTTAAAATCCTCACACTTCAGCAGCCGCAAGATATCCTTTCTTAAGCAATACACCTGATTCGTCCATTCAAAACGAGTTAATCGCGCCCTCCGGGGCGTAGGCCAGGGCAGGCCCAACCCCTGTCCTCCACAATATCGGCGGACAAGCCGTCATTTTTAGCCAGCCAGTTGCCACCATAATACCGCCTCAGGCGGGAAGGTTTCGTTTGCCTTGACACACAAGGGCAAACCGCCTATATTTTTTCTTCAAAAAAGGGACTTCTTATCACTTTCACTTCACTTACCATTATGGGAGGTTTTCCATGGAACAAATGATAAATCTTCATATTGAAAAACTTCCAGAAGGTGTTTATTTGGCGACTTCTGATGATGTCCAAGGACTTGTGGCTCAAGGCCGTACAGTGTCTGAAACTATAGAAATTGCAAGAGATGTGGCTCGAAGGTTATTTGAGGCGAAGATGGAAAGAGAGGGAGGACTGGTATCTCTTCCTGAGGTGTCTGATAAATTTGATTATCCTTTAGTAATAGGCACTTAAATGGGAAGGCTTGCTGGATTTAAGTATCGCGAAATAATTAAGCGACTGAAGCGGTTAGGATTTGAATTTGATCGTCACGCAGCAGGAAGCCATGAAATCTGGTTCAGTTCCGAAACACGTCGATATACGACTGCTCCCAATCACCCTGGAGACATGCCAGAAGGGACATTGCGCGCCATTTTGAAGGAGGCGGAAATAACATCTGATGAATTCCTTACAAAAAAGTCATAAGGCTTGCGACATCATAAACCCTCATAATACGAAGGTATGACAACAATGATAGAACGAATTACAGTAAATCCACAGATACTCGGTGGGAAACCTATTATCCGAGGAACACGTATCTCAGTAGAATTTATTCTTGATCTCTTAGCGTCTGATGTTTCTAAGGAGGAAATTCTGGAAGATTATCCGCATCTCACAAGATCTGACATTCAGTCGTGTCTCAAGTATGCCGCTCGTTCGTGTAAAAATGAAATTTATGTCGAGTTAGAACCGGCTGCTGCATGAAATTCCAGGATATCAAAATTCTCACGGATGAAAATATTTCCCCCAAGGTGGTGAAGTTTCTTCGAAACTTCGGACTTGATGTGCTTGATGTCAAGGAGCAACACTGGTATGGAAAAGAGGATGAAGCCCTCTTAAATATTGCCTATCGGGAACAACGTTTCGTCCTCACCCATGATTCTGATTTTGGGACATTAGCGGTCAATGAGGGGAAACCATATTATGGCATTTTGTATTTGAGGCTTAAAAATCTAAAACCCACCAATGTCATACGACTTTGTGAACGCGTATTTCATAAAGATTTGGATGTCTCTCCTGGTACAATTTTGGTGATTGAGGAGACTCGAATACGAATTCGGCATCCCTTGTATGAGGAATAGTCTCTGTACATTCATGGCTTCCACTGAGAAAAATTCGAAGGAAAGGTTTTTAAAGGGCTAAGGCAAGGGAAGCTTGCGCTTGGTGCGCCAAAAAAGAAGGGGAAAAAGGAGGTGGTAAAATTTGAAGGGAAGTGATTAGCTGTTAGCTGCCCGAAGGCGAACTTGACTTGACACCTTAACAAAATGGAGGACAACTACCATAAACGTCGAAATTGACAAATCAGTGTCGGTATGTTCAAGCATATCGCTTTACACTTTACTACACAAACAGCATTTTTTTGACATATGCAAGGCAGTCCTTTATCTGGGCCGGCCTCAGTTCTAACGTAAAGGTCCTGCCGTATCCGATCGTTTTCAATTTCCGAAGTATTTTTTCGAATTCAACAATTCCTTTCCCTACAGGAAGGTGAAGGTCGTCTTCCGGCGATTCACCACCATAATTGTCATGAATGTGGACATGTTTGATCCTTTCCGGAAACCTGTCAATAAAGCCGTAACTGGTATTTCGACTTGAGAGGAGCTGGGCATGTCCAATGTCAAGTGTCAGATTCAGATGGGGTAAAGCCTTGAAAACGTCCGACAGGTGGTTTGAGGTTTCGCTCAGGTTTTCAAGGCAGATTTCAATCCCGGCCTCTCGACCCAAATCAATAAGCCTTTTGAGAAACCCAACCTTGTAGGAAATCGCTTTCGGCCTGATAAAACGGGGGTCCATCCAGAGGTGTACTGTCAAGAACCGCATGTCCAGTTCGGGCATGATGTTCAGGACCCGGATCAACTTGGGGAGGTAGGAGACTTCAAGGGTTTCTGTGTCGTTCGGATCCCCTTCTCTGGGACCGTGGCACAGGTAATAGAGACCGGTTCGTTGACTCAAATCCTTGTAGGCCTCTTTAAGGCTTATGATCTTGTCCGGATCAATAATCGGAATCTCAGCGAATTGAAGCCCCAATTCATAAAGTGCCGTTACATCTTCCGGACTCCGTGCAGTGCCGCCTAAATGAATGTAGTTTTTGTCACTTTTCATGTCTGACAAATTCGGTTTCCCCGAATCAGGTTCCAGAGGCGGACTCTTCTCAATCTGGGAAAATAAAACAGGAAATCACCTTCTTCAATTGCTATTTAGCAATTTGAAATTACCTTTATAATCAAGCTATTATCCTCTTCATATAAAGAGTTGGATTAAGTTCATAAAGGGGTGATCCTTCTCTGTTTACTTCAGCAAATGAACCAAGCTTTGGACTCATTACCCCGCTTCCCTTTAGCTCAGCTATAAGCATGTCTACCCTATCTCCCAAGCCTAACTCGATGCATGCTTTCTTTATTTGAGCCGCGGAGATCCTGTAGTCTTTAGCCTTCTCCTGCAACCGCTCGACCAATTTTGGCATTCTCTGCCAGGCTGGCTCACCCATTTCCTTGAAAAGCCTGCTTATCGAATCCGCAGGATTCCAGTACCCTGTCTTGCTGGCATCTTCCGATAGATATCTAACAATATTCGGCACTTCGTACGATTCTCCGGACTTGCAGAGAAGCAGCCGATCTTCCCAGGCGGCGCTCTTAATAGTTCTCACAGGAAGAAGCAGTCTCCATTCGTTGCCCAAGAGCAAAACATCCTCAGCGTTTTCATTAACTAATTTGTCTACCTCGCGATAGGATATTCTGCCCATTTTAGAGGCACGGTCAAGGACTGATGCCAAACAACCTGCAAGCTCACTATTTTTTAAGAGTCCAAGTAAAGCATTCTCCAGGTTATTCATATGATTCCTGCCCCTTTTTACAGAGTCGCATACTGGTACTGCCATAGAGCAATAAAATATTCGTTCCAGATGAGCTGGAATAATGGCTCTTATTTCCCTGACAAAGGAGAGCAAATGATACGCTATTACGGATATTACAGCAATGTTTCTCGTTGTAGAAGGGAAAAACAAAATCGGGATGAATAGATACCTTGCATCCTTGAAACGGATGAAGACTCAAAGGAATATCGAAAGAATTGGGTCAGATTGATCCGCAAAATTAATGAGGTAGACCCCTTATCTGCCTTTTCTGAAACTCGGATCATTGGTAATGTTCAAGGGTGTTCTTATCACGAAGGTCATGCAGGAATCGAAAGCGTTTCGCCGGTCTTGGCCCGAATCGTCGCCTAACCTGTCTTTTGTTTTTCTTTGACATATTATGTCCCGCTTGATCGGCCTTGTCTTCACACAGGCCCCTTCTCAGTGTCTTTCCAATAAGAAATTCGGGCCTTCGCGAAACTCAACGATCCGAATCTTTAATACCTGAACATTCCGTTTTCATAAACCACCACCTTCTTGCCATCTTTTAAATGGGCGGTAACACGCTTTTTTTGGGTATTAACCAGATCCCAGTGAAGGGCTGAAT
>CAZIXY010000136.1:0-8999 GCA_964543315.1 uncultured Desulfobacteraceae bacterium
GGTCGGCCTCGACCATTTTGGGTGCAAGTATTCATGTGGAGCACTCATTGGTGGGAAACGTCTTGTCAAGCTGGCCCATATGGCCGCCAATTGACGGCCCCTTTTCAACCAAATAGACCTTGAAACCCGCAGTGGCAAGATCAAGAGCGGCCTGAATCCCGCTGACCCCTGCACCAACAACCATCACGTCTCCAAAATTGCCGTCTGTGGGAATCTTGAAAAGCTGTCCTTCAACCGGTTCTTTTTCCACTTCTCTATGTCCTCATAAGATTTTTTTGTACCCCTAATGTTCGGGTCGGCCCAACTGGCGGTACCTACTTTAAATAGTGCTCTGCCACAAATAAATTCTGTGCACGGATAAGTTTCCAATCCAGAAATGAGAATTTTTGCGCAAGATCAAGGAAATCAAGGGATTTCGCGTCCCGCCTCTCGGGCGGGAACAAGGAATCCCGCCGATTAACGCCGAGATTGCGGAAAAAGGCCATTTATGGATGGAAACTAAATAAGTTCCTGTATAATCTCCGTAATATCCTTAATCTCTATCTTTTCATCAGCCCCCATGGTTACTCTGCTATCCTCAAGCATGGTAATGCAATAAGGGCAGGCGGTAACAAGCACCTCAGCCTCCACATCCATTGCCTGTTCTACTCTGATGTCGGAGAATCTTTCACCCTTCTGAGTTTCCATCCAGACCCTGCCTCCTCCACCTCCGCAACAGAGACTGTCTTCCCGACAATCCGCCATTTCATTCATCTCTAAGCCGGGCACTTTCTTCAAGACTTCCCGGGGCTCGTCATAGATGCCGTTATGTCGACCTAAGTAACATGGATCATGATAGGTAATTTTTTTAGCATACTCCCCTGTAAGCTTAATCCTGCCCTCATCAATAAGCTCAAACAAGTATTGGGACATATGAACCACCTCAAAATCCACCATAAATTCGGGATACTCATTTTTGAAGGTATGGTAGCAATGCGGAGAAGAGACAAGGATTTTCTTCACGCCATTATCTATAAAAGTCTTGATGTTTTCCCTGGCCAAACGCTTGAATACTTCCTCATCGCCCGTCTTGCGGATGCTTTCACCGCAACAATTTTCCTTGGGGCCCAGTATCCCGAATTCCACCCCCGCCGCGTTGAGGATATCGGCCGTGGCGACGGCCACTTTTTTTAATCTTGGGTCATAGCTGGGATAGCAACCGGGGAAATACAAAATCTCCATCCCTTCGCTGAAGGTTTTTACGGAATGACCCTTTGCCCAATCTCCCCGTTTTGCTCTTTCTTCACTCAGTGTATTCCCTTCGCCGACGAGACTTCCTCTTACGGTGCGTACCGGGGTGACGGATTTTGGAAAAACTCCATATTCCGTGGCGATCCTGCGCAAGGCGACCCCGGATTCGATCTGTTGTACATCCCTGGGGCAGTACTGAGGGCATCTTCCGCAGGTCGTGCAGAGCCATATATCTTCACTTTCGATATCAGTCAAACCGAACGCAGCCTGTCGGACCAGCTTGCGCATGCTGAAGTTTCTAACCCTGTTCCATGGACAAACTGTATCACATAATCCACACTGAAAGCACCGCTTGAAGGCGTCCCCGCCACTCTCTTTTATGACATCTACGATCTCTTTATAGTCGGCTACATTTTCCACGGTCTTTCTTCATCCTCTTTTTGTCACAATTTTTTATTCCTTCACCGACATTCGAGCAACAGTATCCAATATCTTGTCCAATCCAAATTTGTCGGTCAAGGCTTCCAGTCCTATCTCCAACTCCTCCTGCTCCACTTCCTCTTCGACTTCCTCTTCCCTTTCTTCGTAAATCAGGGCTTCATTCAAGCACCACTGAACGCACAAGGGCTCTTCCATATCTGGATCCTCAAGATCTTCACACATGTCGCACTTCAGGGGGAGACCGGAATCGGGTTCTTTGAAAATGTCCCTGGATGGACAGGAAGCCCTGCAGAAGGCACACTCTTCGTATTCCTTTCCGTCAATCACATATTTGTCTCTGCCGGCGCATTCGGCAGGAGTATATTCACCCGCGTATACGGGAATATAAATGTCTTTCAGTGGGTGACGAATCACTCGAATACGAGATCTCGCCGGATTATTGCCGCTGTATTTAGGTGTGGAATGAAAGGCGGAGCAGATGACTTCGCAGGCCCGGCAACCATTGCATTTATCAGCATCAATTTTTATTGTTCTGACGATTTTCGTTTTTTTCTCACCCACGTCTACTCCTCCTTCTCTTTTTCGGCTGACGTCTCTTCGGAAGTTGTACCACCATTATCTGAATAGACCCCCCTCTTTTCGAATTCCTCGTATACATAATCCAGACCTAATTCATGTAAAGACTCTTTGGTGGGAATGCCGTCGTTATTCCAACCCTTGAATTTGTAATAGGTATCCAGGAGCTCCTTTTCAAGCTCGGGAAATCTTTTCTTCCAGTGATTCTCCGGGGGCTTCTCATCTTTCCGTCTCATGCCTCTTATAATATTATTGGCCCTGACTAAAGTCCGGTATCTTCTGGCTGCCTGGGTCAATTTTTCTTCATCCATATCGATTCCGGCCCCTGCTGAGATAAATTTCGGGTAATTGTGCATGTGATATGGAGGCTTCAGTGGGAATGACGACAGGCCCGCACACATGCCGAGGCCGTCATCGATGTAGTGCATCCTCTCCTGCCAGTCGACGATATCACAGCACATCTGAACCGTCGGGTAATAGGGCATTGAATTTTCTCCGCGCGGTTCCCAGTCTAAAAAATACTGCTTGAACTTCTCATCGGGAACCTGGAACCAGTCCTTCACAAAGGCTTCCCTATGCTCTCTTTTCGGGTAAGGGGCCTGGGGGAACTGGCCTTCAATCTGTGTAATGTTTATCTTCTCTCCGGTACAGTACATGAGGAAATATATGGGATTCAGCATGGAGAGCTTGAGAGGGAGCTGTTCATGTTTCTTTATATTGTTGTGAGCATATTCGTCCGCGCCGTTACCAATCTCTTTGGCAGCCCAATAGGTACCATTGGCCAAAATATCTCCTATCCCTTCCCTCCGGACAATTCTGTCAAGTAACCACTGGAACCTCTCCTCGTTGTCAGACGGCAATCCCGGCATGTCATCGTCGGTTAAAATGCCGTTTTCATAGAGTTCAAGGGCAAAGGCCATAACCTGCGGGGTTGAGAATCCGTCCACGCCGTACTCCGTGGCCTTTTGAGCGATACTCAGACCGAATTCCAGATTTGAAAAGGCCGCCATTGTATACGTAAGCTTCGAGAAGCATTTCATCATGTATGTCGTCTGTCCCGGGGGCGTAATGGTTGCCCCGCATTTCATGGGGCAGTTATAGCAACTGATCAACCGCGTCTGCATGCTCTCCATCGTCTCTTTCCACTCACTCGCTATTTCATCGTTCCAGAAATCTTTTCTCCGGACGCGGGAGTTTCCCCACATGAAATTCTCGGTGTGCCATTTCTCATCGTGGGTTGCCATCTCCTGGGGTGACCCGAGCCCTTGCAGGATGGTCATCACCCCGGGAATCGGATTTTCATTTCGGAATTTTATGTATTCCAGAACTTCGGTGCAAAGCTTCAGGTATTCATCCGGCCGGGCGACATTGATGTCCTTTGTTCCGCGAACAACTATCGCCTTTACATTCTTATCTCCCATCACAGCGCCTATTCCCTGTCGGCTGGCACTGGACCTGCCCTGCTCGATGGATGCCATATAGACCCGGTTTTCACCGGCCAGGCCGATCGCGGCCACCTGGGCTTTAGGCTCATCCAACTCCTCTTGAATAAGGTCTTGAGTTTCAACAGCGCCTTTACCCTTCAAATGAGAGGCATCACGGATCTCTACCTTATCATTGTTTATCCACAAATAGACCAGTTCCGGGGACTTGCCTCGAAGGATCAATTTGTCATATCCCGCATACTTCAATTCCGGAGCCCAAAATCCGCCCATCATTGAAAAGGCCATTAACCTGGTCTGAGGAGAAACGGTCGTCACAATGGTTCTATTACAACCGGGAGCAGGTGTGCCGCACAAAAGACCGGCGCTGAAAATCAGTAGATTATCAGGAGAAAAGGGTTCAACTTCAGGTGGAACCCTGTCCCACAATATCTTGGCGTTCGTCCCCAGCCCTCCCAGATAAAGCTCGGTGTCTCTCGGGTCGGTTTCTACCCGCTCAATGTTTCCCCTGGATAAATCAATTTCCAAATTAAACCCTGTCTCTGCGTACCTCATTTTCTTCCCCTTCTAAATTATCTTGATAGTGACCTGCTTTTTGATTCATCATGCTTTGCGGACACTTATCTCTAAACAACTTTCACCCGTCCGATGAAGTGTGGCATTACCTAATTATCTGAAATTATTTAAAACCTATGCCGCAGTCTCAGGTGAAGTAAAGCCCTTAATATGAATAAAAAAATAACATCTGATGATAAGAAAAATTTATCTACGATGTCTCCGAAAATGTAACTACAATATAGCTATATAGTAACTACCTGTCAAGGGAAAAGCGGGTTTTCACAAAAAGCCATTGATATTTTTCGAAAACGCAAGGTGGGGTGATGTGAGGTTGTACTGGACCCACAATTTTTCAGTCCGAATCAATATCCTTCGCCGTGACCCGTTTCTCTCCGCATGGTACTATGAAGCCTGATCTCTTGTCCAAACACACCAGGGTCATATTGAGTTTAGACCCCAGTTCCACAGCCATTGAAGTGGGATTCGATGTGCTTATCAGGATCGGAATTCCGGCACGTGCAGCCTTCTGGATCATCTCAAAGCTGATCCTGGAGGAGAGTACCGACAGATACACATCGGCCAGTCTATTTTCCAGGAATAGAGCGCCGATTGATTTGTCCATTGCATTATGGCGTCCAACATCTTCCGCCTTGACAATGACATTCAGGCTCGAATCAAAGAGCATTACGGCATGTGTTCCCCGTGTTCGGACGTAATATTTTTGGTGCCGGAAAAATTTTTCAACACATTTAATTACCTGCTTGTAACTTATCACGGATTCTTCATGAACAGCTTTCAGATTGTCGGTTAAGTCTTCTATCATCTCCCTGCCACATATCCCGCAACTGGTCTGGCTCAGAAAACCCCCTCTCTCAAGCTGTTCGGAAACCAACTTCTTTCTCTCGTCATTTAAATTGACGGCTATGCTGTTTTCATCAAGGTCGCTGCAATAACTTATCGAGGAGATGTCTCCAGGAGATTCAACCAGTCCCTCCGAAAGGCAGAAACCCGCCGCGTGAGCGATCTCATCACCCGGGGTCCTCATTACGATTGAATAGGGCCTGTTTTCCACATTTATATGCAGGGGTTCCTCACATACAAAATCCTGTTTATACCTGTCCACAAAACCATCTTCATAGCGCGCCAGACGGTAGGTCTTATAGATTTTGCTGTTTTTGTCCATAAATCTTCCCTGCTCCCCACTACCAACCTGTTGCTCGTTATGTCCTGCTTGTTCACCTTTGCCTGAATACCATGCGGCTCTCAGCGGAAATGAATGGCAAGGTGAAGCGCAATCGCGATTAAATCCCGTCTTTCAGCCTACATTAATGCATGGAGTCCGCAGGATACGCGACCCTGCCCCTTGCATTGTTTTTTTGAATTCTCAAAAGGGAAGAGGATCCGGGAGACCTGCCTCTGTAAAAGTGGACATGGAAAACAAATCTGGTCCATGGGCCGGAACCTGCCCTTTTTGAGAAGAAAGGTGAGGTGATAAGAAGTTCCTTTTTCCGGTCTCTGATTATAAGGAATTCGCCAATGTGTGTTAAAGCTGCGACGAGGTGAGATAACATTAACCAGCCGCTCCAATGCAGCAGCGGATGGTTAAGAATTCAGTGTTTTTTTGAGGTTAATAAAATTGCTCCTGTCAAATCCCAGTGTTTTAAAAAAAGACAAAAGGTCCACGGAATCCCAGCGGACAGTAGTAAAAATATGACTGATGCCACTCTCGCGATACGCAAGCAGTATTTCCTCCGCCAATTTCTTTCCTATGCCCTGTCCCATATATTTAGGATCTACGCCCAGAATTGCTATCCACGCGCTCTTGTCAAGGCCAAATCCGCCATAAAGGATATAGCTGATCATGTAACCTACAATCTTGCCGTCAATCTCGGCCACAAAACTGATATCCTTATTTTTTCGCACCCGCTCCTCAATGATATTCCTGAAATCAGTCGTCACCGACGTTTTGGTTATGGAAGCCTGGATACTGCTTATGGCATGTGCGTCGTCTAACTCAATTCTCCTAATTATCAAATTTTTAACAGAGCTATACATCTATCCCCTATAAGCTTTTATAAGCAGACCTCAATTAATTCTGATTATTTTAACACTACGCCCTACCCAATCCGGTGGAAGATAAACTCGACCGCTGTTACCGCTCTGCTTTACCGTCTTTTCCACCATCTCTTCGCCATAAACCTCAAATTTGACCTTGCCTTGTTCCTTTTCGGCCTGAAGGTTCTCTTCATTTTTCAGTTTTATATCATCTGGCATTTTATTTAGCCACCCATAAATGTTAAATCGCCTGTATAAAAGATGTTAAGATTTTAATTTTATTTGGAAATATTATAAGAGGCGATAAACAATCTCGAAAAAATTTAACTACATTTTAGCTACAAAGTAACTACATGTCAAGCAAAAACAGCCGGTACGGGCTCAACATCCGACTTCCCCGCTGAGGATACCTGATGCATTCGGGCCGTCAAAATGCAAACGCCGAATATTCCTGAGTCCGGCCTCTTCAAACATTTTTCTAATCTCATTATCTGAATAGGCCTTTCCCTTTTCTGTATTAACAAGCATATTGAGGGAAAAGAGGGCCGGGAACAGGGGACCGTCAAAAGTATCGTTTAAGATAAAATCGTGGACAAGTATCAGACCTCCCTCGGCCATGGCGGAGACGGTCTTCTCGACGATCTTCCGGCATTCGTCGGGGCCTTCGCCGTGAAAAATATGTGACAGCCAGGCCACGTCGTAAGTCCCCTCAATACTGCCTTCTATGTAACTGCCGCTCATAAAATCGATGCGGTCGGATAATCCGAACTTTGCTATGGTCTTTTCCGCAAAAGGCCGTGTGGCGGAAAAATCAAAGACCGTGGCCTTCAAGTCCGGATTTGCCAAACAGAAATGAATGGCATACGTCCCCGGTCCCCCGCCGAGGTCAAGAAGGTGTTTTTTCCCTTTAAGATCAATCTGCCTCGACAATTGGGGCGCAATGCCCATAGCCGTATTAAACATACCCATTAAGAAACTTTCAAGCTCTTGTTCGTCTCGTGACCCTCTCTCGCGCAGAGGTCTTCCGGAACGGACCGCTTTATCAAGCCTCGACCATTGGTTTACCAGGTGATGATGGTGCATGATCATATAACCGATATATCGGTGCGACTCCTTTACAAGTAAAGCTCTGCTTGCTTCCGTGTTGGTGTATCTGTCCTCTTTCTTTTTACGAGGTTATCATAATTGGTATACGAATCATTGTAAATCTCCTCGAAATTCTTGGTTTAATGATAATCGGTAATTTCAACATCATATGGACCAGTTTCACTCCATTTAAAACATATTCGAAACTGGTCATTTATACTGGCGGGCATAGCCGATCAGGTGCACTGGGGTGTTCTGAACGATTAATCATAATGTGTCCACATCCGGATTATTTTTATGGCCTTTTTATCCCCAATAACCTGGTAAACCAATCTATGCTGGATATTTATGCGTCTTGAATAAGCACCTGCAAGATCACCGACAAGCTTTTCATATGGAGGTGGTGTTTGATAAGGAAAGATTGCCCCATTTTTCTAGGGATAGATTCTGAACAAGTTATTATTACCTGCTGCTAATCCGATTTCACAACAGTAATGAAGAATTTTCACGCAACTGCGCGTTATTATGACGGAAATTTCATAAAAATCAAGGCCGGAAAAGTACCCGGTAAAATACCGGTATAAAACTGGTATTAATGAAAAAAAACGGGTGTTAACGGCCTGATACCGTTGCACCCGTTTTCATCCTATCTGCACTCAACTCTAAAAAAACCAGCTAAGAATCTGTCATTATCAGGCGTGGTGCCGAAGGGGGGACTCGAACCCCCACGGGCGTACACCCACTAGACCCTGAATCGGATTAATTGTTAATATTAGAGAATCCGAAGCAAACAGAATGTAACAGAAAAATCATATAGTTATCCCATTTAAAGGAACATGGCTAAATGGGGTGAAACTGAATGAAACAGGGGGATATTTTCAGGCATTTGTTGACCAAATGTTGACCAAAATACCCCTGAATTCCAATTCTGGCTCCTACCGGAAAAGCATTGTTTATGATAATTCCCATTCCTCCCGAAAAGCCCCTTTCATGTTGCGGGCACCATGAATTACAGCAAGGATTTCGATATCATCTGCCCCAATGATTCGATAGACGATCCTGTGGTTCCCATAGATCACTTCTCGAAACATAGGATCGTCAAGCTCCGGCACAATGCGACCACATCAAGGCATTTTCTCAAGCTTTTTTGTTGAATGGACAAGTGCCTTTACATATCTCGCAGCATATACCTTGGAATCTTTCGAGATATAGTCAAAAACAGCCTGTAGATTTTTGCTCGCCTTTTCGGTCCACTTTAGCTTGCCCATTGGTCGACTCGTTCGAGGAGCTCTTCAGTGGTGATCAGTCTGCCCGCTTCTGCATCTTTAAGACCTTCAAAAACGTGGGCAACCAGATCTATCCTGTACATGATGTCCTCGACGGTGCACCCTTCCGGTAAGCGTTTGATTGATTCGATGGCCGTTTCTTTGAGTAGATTCATAAAACCTCCCTAAAAATCAAAATGGTATCCTTCCTAAACTATTATGGGAGGAGACCTATCTGTTTTTTTAATTCTGCCAGAGATCCCATGAAAAATCAAATCATTTGATTACCCTCTTGCAATTCAGACACTCCAGGCCCATATTTGTCCCTGGGGGACAGATTGGGGTC
>CAZIXY010000137.1:0-8990 GCA_964543315.1 uncultured Desulfobacteraceae bacterium
ATATTCTGCCTGCTGAAAAAAGCCTCAACAGTCCCGGACTTCAGATAATCCGATCTTTCCCCATAAAAATGCATCCTTAAAAAAGTGACTAAGGTAAACAAGTCTTTTGCCGTCCCGAACAGACCGGAATGCCCTGAATAACCACCCAAGGCGTAGGCGTTTTCATCATGGACAGATCCCCGGATAACCCTTCTTCGCCATGGGCACTCCTCGGTTGCGGCAAAATCTTTCTCTTCAAATCGATTTTTGGAGTCATTGATGCAAAGAAATGTCTTTTTCAGCCCAAGAGGCTCATAGAAATTATGATTGAGAAAACGATGCATTGGCACCCCCGCCTTTTCCTCGATGATCCATTCCAACACCATAAACCCAAGATCACTGTAAAGTGTCTCTTGTCCCGCCTCATAGGCCGGCGGCAATTTCAATATCTGCTCTCTGAGGATGCCCTTTCTCTCTTCCTGCCTGATAGCATCAAGCTCCAGATAAAAGGGCTTCCAATCAACAAAGCCTGCACAATGGCTCAAAAGAAGACGAGAAGTCAGTTTTCTCTTATTCTTAGGGAGTTCACCCTGCAGGAGTCTGTCAAGGCCTTGATCAAGATCTATCCTGCCTCCATCCACCAGCTTCATGATCGCCAGCGTGGTGGCCAAGGGCTTGGTCAGTGATGCCAGATCAAAAATAGTGTCCTTGTGCATTGGATCGGATCGGGGTGTCAGCGAGCAGTGTCCGGCCGCCTGAAAGAAGGCGATCCTGCCTTTATGACTTACCAGCAGCACAGCACCTGGATAAACACCGGCCCTGGCACCCTCAAAAAGCAATGACTCTATTCGATCCGTAATTTCCATGCGCACTCATAACAACCTGAAAACACCCTTACAGCAATCATCGCCGGCTGCCAGGGATTTTTCGATTGTGAACTCCAATTTATCCCTCTCCTCCCCCAAGACTGCACAGAAAATCTCCCGGTCCATCTCCATCAGGGCCTCGCAAACCGGCCTATAGGTGTTTTGAATGCCGAACGGACAGCGATATCCCGTCCAGAAGGCTATACCGTCTCGCATCTCTATACTGGAAGGAAGTCCCGCATTGTTGGTCATATCAACAAATGCCTTAGCAGCCTCAGCAAGACTTTGCGGTTTCCATTTCTTCCTCAGGCCCATGCCGACCTCAAATCCATATTCACCATAAATTTGTCTTATAACAGGCAACACCGTATCTCCCAGGTTTTCATAAAGTGCCACGCACAACTTCCCCTGGAGTATCTGCATGTTTGTTCGCTCTTCGTTACCTTCCATTTCTTAGTTCCACCTAAAATATCAATCCTCCCTCATTCACAGCACTTAACGACATACGCCATTTCCCACTGTTAAATTTGAGCGAAAATTTGTCCCCAAAGCCTTTTCAAAAAAAATGTTTCGTGCGTTATGTTTCCTTCAATGCATCAAGGGCAAACAGGGCGGCGCCGAGGGCCCCCGCAATCTGGGGTTCCGGAGGGACGATTATCTCAGTTTTGAGAAGTCTTTCCAAGGCCCTGACCACGCCCACATTTTTGGCTACACCCCCGCTCATCATTACAGGAGGTGTCACGCCCGCCTGGTTGATCATGCTGTGCATGCGTCTTCCGATTGCTTCATGAATTCCGGATATTATATCCAGCTTTGACCGCCCCCTCGCTTTCATGGATATGACCTCGGATTCAGCAAAAACGGTGCATATACTGCTTATTTGGGCGGAACTTTTCGATTTGAGCGAAAGCGCGCCCATCTCCTCAAGTGGAACGTCCAGGGCACCGGCCATCACCTCCAGGAAACGACCTGTTCCCGCCGCGCATTTATCATTCATTGCAAAATTGACAACGCTGCCCCCGCCATCCAGGACGATAACCTTGCTGTCCTGCCCCCCGATATCAATAACGGTTCGCACATCAGCATTGAGGTATCGAGCCCCTCGTGCGTGACAGCTTATTTCTGTTATGGTCTTGTCACCGAAACTCACCATGTTCCTTCCATATCCCGTTGTCACCAATAAATCCACTTGCGGCCTTGAAAGGTGAGCATCCTCCAGTGCCTGCTCCAGAGACGCCACAGCAGCAGCTTCATCAACAATCTTTCCCTGAATCACTTTGTAAGATGTGATCCGCGCATCCGCATCAACAACCACACTCTTGGCGGTAAGAGAACCAATATCCACTCCAACGGCACATTTCATGAACTGCCACCTCCGGAATTCTTTTCACAGATATCAAAAAGATCGGCAACGTCTCAGCAAAGTCACAGAAAACCCCATAGTTTAAGAGTACTTCAGAGGTTATGTTTTGGCAAAGATGCTGTCAAGATCAATTAAAAGGGGTCATCATTTGTCTTGGAAAGGACTGATACTTGTGATATCAGGCAGACTGTAAATAAATATACCGAAACAAAATCGGGGGCTTCATTAATGCATATGTGCATGAAGCCGCCAGTTCAAGGCGCAGGTCAGCATAGACCACCCCTTGTAAGGCCGGGCTTTATTTTCAGGGGAAAGGAACCTTCATAAAAAATATGAGTAACGAGGATAATAAACATCGCTTAACATACGACGAAAAGACGATCACCCTCATCGGCACGGCACACGTATCCAAGGAAAGCGCCGACCTGGTAGCCCGGGTCATTGAAGAGGAAAAACCTGATACGGTCGCCGTCGAACTCTGTGAATCCAGATACCAGGCTATCAGGCAAAAAAACAGATGGCAGGACACGGACCTGATCAAGGTGATTAAGGACAAAAAGGCCTTTCTCCTGCTGTCAAACCTCATGCTCACGTCCTTCCAGAAACGAATAGGTAAAAAGCTGGGGATCAAACCGGGTGAAGAAATGATTCGCGCCATGGAAACAGCAGAGAAAGTGGGAGCTGCAATACACCTTGCGGACAGGGACATACGCACCACCCTGTCAAGGACATGGCGTCTTATGGGTCTCTGGACAAAAATGAAACTTTTTGCCCAGCTCATCACTTCAATGGGAGAAGTGGACACCATCAAGGAAGAGGATATCGAAAAGATGAAGAAAAAGGATGTTCTGGAAATGCTTCTCTCAGAAATCGGGAAAACGCTTCCCGAACTCCGCCGAATTCTTATCGATGAAAGGGATCAGTATCTCGCCCACAAAATCAGAACCGCGCCTGGAAAAAGTATAGTTGCCGCAGTAGGGGCCGGTCATGTCCCGGGTATTCAAAAATGCTGGAACGAGCCGGCAGACATCAGAGCCCTCGAAGAAATTCCCCCTAAAGGGAAACTTTTCTCCATGCTGAAATGGGTCATCCCGGCTCTGGTCATCGGACTGATTGTTCTGGGTTTTTTCACTGCCGGCGCCTCTGCCGGCGCCCACATGATCAAATGGTGGGTTCTCGCCAATGCGGTTCTTTCAGGTCTCGGTGCAGCCCTGGCCATGGCTCATCCCCTGACCATTCTTTCTGCCGTTGTCGCCTCACCCCTGACATCTCTCAATCCGATGATCGCTGCCGGGTGGGTGGCAGGACTGGTGGAAATGCTCCTGGGAAAACCCAAAGTGAGGGATTTCGAGAGCCTTCCTGAAGACATCCTCTCCGTCAGGGGATTCTGGAAAAACAAGATCACACGAATACTGCTCGTTGTCGTGTTCACGAACATCGGCAGCTCTCTCGGAACATTCGTGGCCATACCCCTTATGGCCCGGGTATTTGCATAAGCCTGTTCAGATAATCCTTTTTCTTTGACACTTCCCGCCCTTTATCCTAAGCTGAATATATCCCTAAGAAGTCGTTTTTATTAACCATAAACGAATAACCTCTACATGAATAAGGAACCAAATTATCATGGAAGAAAACCGAAATAAAAAACCGAAAATTGAGGACTTTATTGCACCGATCATAAATTCGGCCGTAAAGGTTATTACAGACCCTGTAGGGTTTTTCAAAAACATGGCCACGGGCGGGGGATTTATCGAACCGCTCATTTTTATTGTTACAATGGGAATTCTCTCGGGAATCCTCCAGGCAATACTTGCTGTTTTAGGGCTTGCCCACGGTGTCGCGTTTTCCATGGCTATTGCATCTATTATCCTAGCCCCTGTTCTCATGGCAATTTTCGGTTTTGTAGCAGCCTTTATCCTATTCATCATATGGAAAATAATGGGTTCCCGGGAATCCTTTGAGACGGCCTTCAGGTGCTATGCATATATTTCGGCCGTTGTACCTATCAACACCGTCCTAAACACTATACCATATGCAGGTTCTGTCCTTGGTTTTGTCTGGATGACATACCTGATTATTATTGCCAGCGTTGAAGTGCACAAGATTAAACCTTTCCTTGCCTGGGTTGTGTTCGGGGCTATATGTGCGATCCTTTCATTATCAGCCATATCTTCTCAATTCATGGCAAAAAAACAAAAAAGTGAGATACAGAACCGGCAGAACACATACAAAGAGGAGTTAAGAGGAGTCAGGCCCGAGGAGGCGGGTAAAAAATAGGGCGTATCAATAGCCTTATGTGCCTTCAGCCTTATCCGAAGGAGCTGGGGATATGAAAAAAATATTGGCAGTAGATAACGACCAGTTCATGCTGAAATTCATAAGTGATGTCTTATCGGAAGAGGGACATGACGTAGTTACAGCTGAAGATGGTCTTTCCGCCCTGGATATTTTAGAGACCTATACCCCGGATGTCATATTTCTTGATCTGGTAATGCCCAATATAGACGGCAAGAAGCTGTGCAAAGTTATGCGAGGGATGCAGGAACTAAAACATTCCTGTATTGTTATACTTTCTGCTGTTGCTGCCGAGGAAGAGATTGACTTCGCTGAATTAGGGGCCAACGGATGTATTGCCAAAGGCCCACTTGAAGAGATGGCCCGTAACATTACCGCTGTTGTTAACCAGTATGACCGGCTATCTTCTCAATGCCTTCCGGGAGAAATGATAGGAACTAAAAATTTGCATCCAAGGGGAATTACGGAGGAGTTGCTCTCTGTCAAAAGGCACTTTGAAATTGTATTGGAGAAGATGTCTGAAGGTATCTTGGAGATTACTTCCAAAGAAAGAATCGTTTATGCCAATCCGACCGCCCTTTCCTTGATAGGTATTTCTGAGAAAGAACTGTTGGGTTCTCATTTTATAAAATTGTTTGCGGAAAATGAACATCAACGAATAGAAGAACTTCTAAAAACAGTGGGCGACAAACCGGTGACAATAACAGAGGATTCTCCTGTGAATTTGAATGAATATCAAGTTACACTTAGCATTCTGCCTATTGGTGAACACCCTTCAACAGCAATTGTTATATTAAATGACATAACTGAGCGCAAACGCTCAGAAA
The DNA here is from genome assembly GCA_964543315.1 of uncultured Desulfobacteraceae bacterium. Lineage (GTDB taxonomy): Bacteria > Desulfobacterota > DSM-4660 > Desulfatiglandales > Desulfatiglandaceae > JAFDHL01. The sequence continues at coordinate 5,331 of CAZIXY010000137.1, forward strand.
AGGCCCTTAAAGAAACTAATAAATTTCTGAGAAACATACTGGACAGTTCTTCTTCAATTTCCATAATGTCAACCGACCTGGATCAAAACATACTTTTCTGGAACAAGGGGGCTGAAAATATATTTGGGTATAAGTCCGAAGAGGTAGTGGGCCTTAAAAAAACAGATTTATTGTATCCTGGTGACGAAGAAAAAGCATTGGTTGAAGACATAAGATCGTTAATCCGGAAAAACAAAAAGGAAATAACTTGTGAAATCAGGGAAGTCACAAAGGATGGGCGGAAACTCTGGATCAATTTAAATTTAACCCCCAGGTTTGATGAGAAAGGGAATGTCACGGGAATCCTTGGAATTGGGGAAGATATCTCTGAACGCAAGCGCCTGGAAGCCCAGCTACAGCAATCACAAAAGATGGAGGCCATAGGGACTCTGACAAGCGGCGTGGCCCATAATTTCAGAAATATACTGGCCGGGATTTCAATGGACAGTCAGCTTCTTCAAATGAAATACCGTGACAACCCCAAAATGCAGGAAATCGCAGAAAGGATCAGTAGAGGTATTCAAAGAGGAAGCCAATTGATAGAAGGACTTATGCAGTTCTCCCGTAGGCAGCCCAAAAAGAGACTCCAGGAACAAAACCTGTCTGATGTTATTCAAGAGACATACCAGTTAATTAGCAAGTCCTTTGATAAGAAGATAGATATCCATGTTGATATTCCTGAATCACTCCCCATCATAGGTGCCCATTCAGAGCTGAGCCAGGTTTTCATGAACCTTTTCAATAATGCAAGAGATGCCATGCCGGAAGGAGGAAAGCTGACTATTAAGGCCAAGAAAGAAAAAGATAATGTGGTCGCCATTATCTCCGATACGGGTCACGGAATGGATAAAGCAACTCAGGAAAAATGTTTTGACCCGTTCTTTACGACCAAAGAGGGCAAAAAGGGAACCGGTCTGGGGCTCTCGACAACCTATGGCATCGTCAAAGAACACAAAGGGAAAATCAGTGTCCATTCCGAACCCGACAAAGGGACAACCTTCAAACTCAGCTTTCCTCTGGCTGTTGCCCGGGGGAAAAAGGAAGATAAAGCTGAAACCGGGACCGTAAAAGGAAAAGGCGAAAAGATACTCCTCGTGGATGATGAGAGGGTCGTCATCGAGCCTATGCACCAATTGCTTGATGGTTTGGGATATGACGTTACCTCAGTCACCAGCGGCAAAGAGGCCGTTGCCAAATACAAGTCGTTGAAACCTGATGCCGTGTTGATGGACAGAAACATGCCCGAAATGGATGGTATTACCTGTGCTAAAAAAATTCTCGAGTATGACCCCAAGGCCAGTATTATTATGGTTTCAGGCTATGATGAGGAGGGGCCCAATGGCATTGATGTCAAGATCGCAAACGCCATAAAGGCATATCTTACCAAGCCCGTCAACATGGCTCAACTGACTTCCCTCATGGCCGGCCTGCTTAAGTAGACCTTCCTCACTACCTGCCTTTCTTACCCTTGACCCACAGTCGGCTTTTTCCATATAATCCCATAAGAAAAAGTTCTTATCATTTATAACCTAAAGAAATGGTGTGAACATGAGGAATCCAGCAAAAAAAATTCGTTATTTTAATCAGGATCGCGAGACCATGGATTGGGAAAAGCGAAAGCAGGACCTGAACAAAAGGTTTCTCAGAACATTTCAACATGCCTGCCGCCACTCAAATGCCTACAGAAAAATTTACGGCTCCGCAGGTATTGATATTTCAGATATCAAGGGACTGGAAGACCTGGAAAAATTACCCACACTTCATATGGACGACCTTGTTGAATGGCAGAAAAGAGATTTTCCTTTCGGGGGTTTTGAAACGGTCGGTCCTGACAAAACCAGGCGTATATACATCAATCCCGGGCTCATCTGGCAACCCGGGGAGCGGGATTATCAGGACACTTCATGGGCCGAAGCACTCTGCGGAGTAGGATTTGCCAGCGGAGACCGTATTATCAATACCTTCAATTACCACATGTGGCCCCTGGCCTTCATGCTGGATGATTCCGCAAAAATGATTGGTGCGACCGTGATCCCCACGGGCGTGGGGAACACCCTTATGCAGGTCAAAATCATGAACATGCTGAAGATAAATGGCTTCATGGGAACCCCCAGTTTCCTCATGACACTGGCCCAGCGCGCAGAGTCAATGGGCCTTGAACTGAAAAAAGATATCACACTTCAAACCGCACTTGTCGGTGCGGAAATGCTTCCCGAATCCCTACGTTCCCGTATCGAGAACCATCTGGAAATGACGGTGCGACAGGGATACGGAACAGTCTTTTTGGGATGCATTGGATATGAATGTCCCCATATGACCGGTTTGCATGTCCCCGACAATATATTGGTGGAAGTGGTGGACCCTAATACCGGCAGGCATGTAAAAGATGGTGCTGCAGGCGAAATCGTGGCAACCAATTTCAATATGGCTTATCCCATGATTCGCTTGGCTACCGGGGACCTTTCCGTGCTGGCAAAGGGATCCTGTCCCTGCGGAAGAACCGGGCCTATATTAAAAAAGATACTCGGAAGGATCGATCAGGCGGTCAAAGTAAGGGGGACATTTGTACATCCCTGGCAGGCGGATGAGGTTATCTCCCGATACAATGAGGTATTCAAGTACCAGGTGGTCATTACCAGAGAAAATCACAACGACGTCATGACCTTTGTCATTGAATGCAAAGAGGAGATTTCACGGCCGGAAATCCTTAAAGGAAGAATCGAACGCGATGTGAAGGACATGCTTACAGTAAAAGGTGCCGTCCAAATCGTACCCCGGGGAACTATTCCGGATCTCCATAAAAAGATTGAAGACCGAAGAGGCTGGGATTAGTAATTATGGACAAGATAAAAGTCGGTGGAATAATGCAAAGCGACGGGCGCGCGCTCATAAGAATCATGTCGGTGCCGGATCATGCAACCGTAGCAGCCACCATACTTGGGTCCATGGGAAAAAACGGAATCAACATCGAAGTTCTGGTAGAAAGTTTCGACCTTGAAGGCCACGGCAATCTCTCCCTTATCATTGACCAAAAGGATCTGGATAATGCCCTGGGTGCTTTAGAAGAGGTAAAGCCCACCATAGACGCCAAGGCACTCTCTTACGTTCCGGATGTGGCCGTCATAACCCTCTTCGGGCCCCACTTGCGTGAAAAACCCCTCGTCCACGCCATGATGTTCTCTTCTATGGCAGGGGTGGGAATCAGCTCCCTGGCTATCAGCACCTCCATATCCAGTGTGTCGTGTGTGGTGGAAGGCCAGTACCTCAATACCGCCACCCATGCACTCACGGAGGCCTTTGATGCGCCGTTTCAGGTCAAAGAAAGACCTAAGGATTATTAATAATGCGGGATATAGTAAATACCATGTCATTCACTAATTTCCTATATTCCCTATCACACACTGGATGCAGCGGATAACATGATCCCATTTCCCCAAATAAACCCCAACATAATTGAAATCGGCCCCGTTAAGGTCCGCTGGTATGGTCTCATGTATGTGCTCGGTTTTTTGGCCGCATATTTCCTTATAAAAAGGCAGGACCGGGCCCGCCGTCTCGGACTTCAAGGCTCCGTTTTGCAGGATCTTATTTTTTACCTGGCAATCGGCCTTCTCATTAGCG
>CAZIXY010000138.1:0-8739 GCA_964543315.1 uncultured Desulfobacteraceae bacterium
AGGCGCAATACCCCCAACTTCATGGTCCATGCCGAAATACACAGCAGGATTGATCGTTACCATCCGGTAGGCCATTATCGGATCTATACCCTCTTTTATTGCAATTTCGAGGACGTGGTTGGTAGCCCCAAATTCTTCATAAAATAAGGGGGATGAAGCATCGGTAGTCAACATTATTCGGTCCGTCAATACCTTGTTCTCCGTCACGATTCTCAAAAGATCTGATAAATCCTGCCGCAGTGAACTTTCTCTTAAAATGACATAGAATCCAAGCCTAAGTCTCTCTAAGGCTTCTCCCGCGTTAATGCTCTCGTGGCAGGATTCCACCCCCGACCTCGAAATGACGTTCAGTTCCTCATATTTTGCGCCCGCGGTATGGCCGTCGACTCTTTTTCCAGCCGTCTTTGCGGCTTTTATCGTTTCCATTATCTTTTTATTGCCTTTTAAAAGTTCCTGCCATCTGGTTATTTCTCCCAGAGATTTAACCAGGGGGTTATTGAAAAGTCTTTTAAGATTCTCAAATGAAAAAAGCTTATCTTCCGTTACCATCGGAGTTTGGGGAACTGCCCTGCAAAACCAGAAGAATTTGACCGGCATCTCAGACAGAAAATCCATAAACCTTTCAAAAAGTTCCGGACCCATTAACATATAGAAAATCAAATTATCACAGAAAAGCGTGGTGGTTCCAAGGCGGCAGGCTTCTTCAGCGAACGATACGGGGTTATAGACGAACCATGGGTGAAAATGGGGATCAATGTATCCTGGCACCAGGACCTTGTTGTCGATATCCAGAACCCGCGTATCCTCGCTCACAACATGTGAAGATGGACCGACGTACCAGATTCTATCCTGTTTTATAGCAACATTAGTTTTCAGCAGTTCACCAGAATAGACATTGAGTACTCGCGCACCTGTCAGGAAAATATCAGCCGTCGCCTCGGTAAGATCATGTGTTTCCTCATGGGAAGATTTCTTTTTCGTATTCATGATATGTGCCTTTTATGCTATTTCAACTAATTGAGACTGTTTTGCTTGATTTAAAAATACGTCGCGAATTGCAAGTGTTTTGTCCCGCAAATAACTTACGCAAATGTCATTTCGAGCAAAGCGAGAGATCTTAATTATAACAATGCGTTTAAAGATCACTCACTTCGGTCGAGATGACAACTTAATTATGGGACGCAACACTAAATGGTTATTAACACCGAAAAACAGCTGAAAACTAATAGCATTCCGGCTTAAATAAAGACAAGAAAATTTTGGGAGAAAAAGACAGCCAATTTCCTTGACTTGAGTCCTACAGGATGATCAATAGGTGTGTGGGCTGGTAAACGGCAATAATGATAATTCATCTTCACCTTTGACGCGTTGGTTCTCCCCGAAGATAAGGTATCTTGTGGGCGGCACCCTCGGCTTTTGCAAAGTTAGCGATAAATGCTAAAAGGAGTATTTCATGTCTCATAGACGCTGGACGATATTTGGAATCTGCGCTTCACTCTTTCTGATGTCTTTGTTTTACAGGGCTTCGAGCGCAATTATCGCCCCTAATCTCGTCGCTGATCTCAATCTAAGCCCTCATGCCCTGGGTCTCATGGGTGCCGCCTTCTTTTACTCCTTTGCCGTCGTCCAGCTCCCACTCGGTTTATTCCTTGACAGGGTCGGGCCAAGGATTACCATGGCGGTCCTCAATTTTGTAGGCGCTGCCGGCGCTGTTATCTTCGCTCATGCCGACGGAATGGCGGGAGGCGTAATAGGGCGAGCCATGCTGGGCCTTGGTATGGCGGCCAATCTTATGGGTCCCCTCAAGCTTTTAACCAGCTGGTTCGATCCCCGAAAATTTGCAACCCTTTCAGGACTGTTGCTTTCAGTAGGCACGGTCGGCAGTCTGGCCGCAACCACTCCGCTGGCAGTGCTGGTCGAGTGGTTGGGGTGGCGAAATTCGTTTTATTTCTTGGCCGCCCTCAACGCCTTTTTGGCCATATGGGTGTTGATCATTATTCGCGATATGCCTTCAGGCAAACAAGGGCGCAATACTATTGACGAGGAAAAAGGCGGCTTTTCTTCAATTCCCGCATCCCTGAAAACACTTTTTTCAAGTTGGAATTATTGGGCAATTTCTTTAAGCACCTTTTTTCGCTATGGCTCCTATGCGGCAATCCAGTCGTTATGGGCCGGTCCTTTTCTCATAGAATACTTGAAACTTTCCCCTATTACCGCCGGTAATCTCCTGTTCATGCTCAGTTTTGGACTTATTCTAGGCTCCCCGTTCGGCGGACTCGTCTCGGACCGCTTTCTCAGTTCCAGAAAAAAAACCATCATTGTCGGCATTTTTCTTTCCGCCCTTGCCACATTGGCCTTTTCTCAATGGCGAGGCACAGCATATCTTTCATTGCTTGGATCGCTTTTGTTCGCTATTGGATTTTTCAATTCTTTCGGCCAGGTCATGTATGCTCACATAAAGGACCTTATGCCCAAGGAAATGTCAGGCACAGCTATGGCTGGAATCAACTTTTTTACCATGATGGGCGCCGGTGTGTTCATCCATCTCCTTGGCGGGATTATGGAACATATGTCTTCGGGTATTACAACCGGCGGGGAGGTGTACAGGATATCATTCCTGCTTTGCTTCGGTGCCTTGCTTGTGGCAGTGGCCGTCTATATGACAACAAGGGACTCTTCCATATCCGCAGAATCCATTAAAAAAGAATAAAAGCATAAGCTTAAACAGTGCCGGACCGAGAATAGGTGTTTTTGTTAATTTTGGTGCCAGCCTGCGATTTTAGTCCTCACCCTTTCCCACACGTCTAATTTGAGCTGGGGCTTAAACTATTAATTTTGAAAAAATAATTATCCTATTTAACATTCCCCTATCCCTTTTACTGGGTTTTTTCCTTGACAGTTTATATAAACAAACATAGTTAATATAAATATAATTTGTACAAATACTTTATGGATTCTTACTTTATTCCTTCAAACATTTAAGAGTTGAGGAAGAACCATGCTTTTTAAAGATTGTCTGTGTTTTCAAGTGGGTCGAATTGCTCGAAAGATGACAAGAGTCACTCGGGATAGATTGGCGCCATATGGACTAACAACAACGCAGTTTTTCCTGTTGACAGCCCTGTATGAGGAGGATGGAATCCCAATCAGCGCCTTGGCCCAGAAGGTGGCCCTGGACAAAGCTACCCTGACCGGATTGCTGGATCGTCTGGAGCGTGATGGCTTGGCTGAGAGAAAGGCGGATCGTGCTGACCGCCGGGCCATAAGGGTTTATCTTACCCCTAAGGCGGAATCACTGAGGGTAAAATTGACAGAACTCTATCATCAGAACAACGGTATGTTCTTGTCCCTTTTGACGTCGGAGGAAAGGGATGTTTTCGAAAGAACGGTTGCAAAACTTGAGAAAGCCGATTTAAGGAGAGACTGGATACAGATGTCTGTGCCAGGACAGGAAGGGGAGCTGAATGCGCCATGAAAAACCTTGAATGCTTTTTTAGACCAAGGAGTCTGGCTATTGTTGGGGCATCGGATCAGGCCATGAGACCCGGCAACATATTGATAAACAACCTCGTCAGGTTTAACTATCAGGGGAAGATATATCCCGTTAACCCTAAAAAAATTTCCGTATTAGGCCTAAAAACTTATTCAAGAATTTCCGAGATTCCAGGAGAAATCGAACTGGTTTTTTCCTTGCTGGGGATTGAGGGCAATCTCACACTGCTTGAGGAATGTTCGCGGAAACAGGTAAAGGGAATGGTAGTGGCGGCTGGGGGTTATTCTGACGGCGGGCACGAGGGGAGGAAAAAAGAAGAGGAACTGGTTGAGTCTGCCCATAAATACGGTATACGGATAATTGGCCCCAATACCGTAGGTTACTCTAATCCTTACAACAATTTTATACTCTCCATGATAGACACCAAACAGCCGCTCAAAGGCCACGCCTCTTTTATTTGCCAGACCGGGCAGTTTGCCACAAATATAATCGAATGGTTTATGAGTTTTGGAAAAACCGGTATAAGCCAGTGCATTGACCTCGGAAACAAGTCGGATATAGATGATTCCGACGTCCTGGAATATTTGAATGATGATCCCAATACTTTCGCCATAGGTATATACTCGGAGACGTTCAAGAATCCCAGGCGATTCATGGATACGGCCTCCCGCGTATCGACAAAAAAGCCTGTCGTGGTATTCAAGCCCGGAAGGACAAAGGAGGGAGCCAGGGTATCGGGCTCCCATACCGGGGCGTTGGCCGCCGATGATACTGTTATCAATGCGGCAATCAAACAGGCAGGTCTTGTAAGGGCTTATAGTGTTGATGAGTTCCTCGGTATGATGCGGCTTCTTTCCCGAAGGATATCTATTGAGGGAAAAAGGATGGGGATAGTTACCAATACCGGTGCGGGGGCCATCATGTGTATTGATACCATGGAAAAATACGGCCTTGAGCTTGCTGTATTGACAGACAAGACAAAGGAAGCCTTGAATCCGGTCTATGCACCCTATCAGGAGCCGGACAATCCTGTTGATATCGGGCCGGCCATAAATGTCAACGGCGCGGAAAAATCTTTTGAAATCGCATTGAGAGCTCTGGACCTTGACCCGAATGTGGATTTCATATTGCTTATATCCATCGCCTTTCACTCCAACTGCTTTTTTGTGCCCGATTTTGGCTACGTTGGGGCCATCTGCAAGAGTTTGAAGAAACCCGTAATAGGAAGCATAACTGGTTCCGAGACAGAATATCTCAGGATCTACGAATTGTTGGAGCCCGCCGGGGTGCTGATCTATCCGGGTCCGGAAGCAGCTACTGCCGGTATAGGGGGAGGATATCAGTATACCCTTGGCCGGAAACAGGCAAAAGGACATCAATCCTTTGAGAAGTGGAAATAACGTTGCATGAATAGAGAAATCAATTCTTTGCCGTCTGAAGTTTGTGATGAAGGCGGGCGATGACCTCGAACGAATTTGTGAAAAAATTAGGGTTTACAAAAAAATGGCGAATATGAAAATACTGTTTGATCCGGAATCCGTTGCCGTGATCGGTGCATCCGATAAACAGGACAAACTTGGTTTTCACGTGATGAAAAGCCTTGTTAAAGGAGGATTTACCGGCAGGATTATTCCAGTAAACCCGGGCTCTAATGAGATTATGGGGTTTAAAGCGTTTCCTGCCATTGCCGATCATGAGGGCCAGATCGATTTGGCAATTGTGGTTCTGCCAGCCAAACTGGTGCCCGGCGTGTTCAGGGAATGTGCGGATAAAGGTGTGAGAGGCATTGTGTTGATTACAGCGGGTTTCAAAGAGATCGATGATACAGCCGGGGCGGATCTTCATGAGGAAATCGCCGGCATTGCCAACGAGGCCGGGATACCGGTCATAGGCCCCAACACATTTGGCATAGTGAACCTGCATGCCGATCTCAATGCCTCGTTTACCCCGGAGTTTTCCCGGGTAAAAAAAGGTGGGATATGTCTTGTCAGCCAGAGTGGAGGGATATCCCACCTGCTTGCTTTTATGGCCATGAGGATGGAGGTAGGTTTTAGTAAAATTGTAGGACTTGGCAACCGTCTGAATGTGGATTTTGCACAGATACTGGAATATCTGGCCGATGATAACGATACAAAGGTGATTGTCCTTTATGTTGAAGGTGTTGACGATCCTGATGAGTTGATTGAGACTGCCATGAAATTGCGCGGTCAAAAACCGATCATTGCTTACAAGACCGGTAAAGGCAGGGTGGGGAATCAGGCATCTTTGTCTCATACCGGATCCATGGCAGGGCGGCATGATGTATATACAGGCGCATTCAGGCAGGCAGGAATTTTATATGCTAATAGTACCGAGAACCTTCTTGACGCGGCAAAGGCCATGGCCTCCTGCCCTCTTCCTGATGGACCCGGTATAGCTGTTCTATCGGGCCAGGCAGGGCCGGGTATGGCGGCCTGTGATTTTTGTGAAGATCAGGGATTGAAGGTCGTAGGGCTGACCGAAAAGACCCAGCAAAGGATCAATGACCTGCTTCCACCGCTGGCCTTGAGAACAAACCCCGTGGACATGGGTCCTGCCTGGTATGATTCGTCAGCCATAGAGGGGATCGTGAGAGCGGTTATGGATGATGACAATGTAAATGGAATTCTCATTCTCATGATGTTTGCATCGGCAAATGTGGATGCGGTAAAAGGGATAACCAAACTTTTAATCAAATGGACCCAAAAGAAGCCCGTCATAAGTTGTATTGAGTCTCCACCCGGAATCTGGGATGAGCAGATACGGGTATTGGAAGAATCGGGGGCATTAGTGAATTATCCCACACCGGAAAGGGCTGCGCGTGCCATGGCTGCACTTTGGGATTACCGTAAGATGAAAGATAGGATAAAAATGTATTGAAAAGACTATGGAGGACTGAATGAAAATCATAGAACAGGCAATAGAGGAAGGAAGAACAACGCTTTCGGAGCATGAATCAAAACAGGTTTTGGCCTCATACCAGATACCGATAACCAGGGAGGTGCTTGTTGATAATGCCGAGGATCTCTTAAAAGCGGTACAAGAAATAGATTATCCGCTCGTTTTAAAGGGCTGCTCGGCCGAGATTTCCCACAAGACGGAAAAAGGCCTGATCAGAGTGGATATCAGAAATGACGGCGAAGCGACAGCGGCTTTTAAAGAAATCATGGCCAATATGAACCGGGGTGAGGGTGCCGTTTTGGTCCAGGAGATGATTAAAGGACCGCGGGAACTGGTAATAGGTCTTACCCGTGATGCCCAGTTCGGTCCCTGTGTCATGTTCGGGCTCGGAGGAATATTTACCGAGATATTAAAGGATATTTCATTTCGGGTAGCCCCTCTGCAAAAGCGAGATGCATTGGAGATGATGGGAGATATAAAAGGCCATAAAATCCTGGAGCCCATACGCGGCATGGCGGCCGCGGATGTGGATGCTCTTGCCGACATACTTATTAAAGTGGGTCAAATAGGCCTGGAAAATGAGCAGGTCAAGGAGATTGATATCAACCCGGTGATCATTTCCGGCGGCAAACCGGTGGCCGTGGATGCCCTGGTGGTTCTTGATTTATAGTCTGTATTGGGTGCCTCATTAAGATGATAGAAAAGGAAAAAAGAGTCTTTATCCAATCCGAAGGGCTGAAAATAGAAGGCCTGCTGGGCGGTGTTCCCGGACAGAAGGCCGTCGTGGTGACACACCCGCATCCCCTCTATGGTGGGGACATGTATAATAACGTGGTGGAGGCCATGGTGAAGGCCTACTTTGAAAGCGGCTATACGACACTAAGGATCAATTTCAGGGGGGTCGGGCAAAGTGATGGCAGCTTCGATGACGGGCGCGGCGAGCAAGAGGACGTAAGGGCGGCACTCACATATCTACAGGAAATGGAAAAGCCTTCTATTGACCTTGCAGGGTATTCCTTCGGTGCATGGGTGAACGCAATGGGTCTCAAGCATTTCGCGCAGGTGGAAAGGATGATCATGATATCCCCGCCTGTCAATTTCATTGATTTTTCCTCCATTGAATGCAACTCGAAGATCAGGCTGATCATTGCAGGGGCAGGTGATGATATCGGGCCTCCCGGGATGGTCCAAAAAATGCTTCCGGACTGGAATCCCGATGTCCTTTTCAAGATTGTCAAGGGGGCAGACCATTTTTACTGGGGTAAGACCGGAGAAATTGAAAAAATCGTTCGTGATTTTTTGGTCTCTGAAGCTGCAGCTCATTAATATCGCTTGACAAAACGGATATTTCGTCTTTTAATTTTTAACCTGTCTTGTAGGTATGGAAAGGAGGTTGGAAAATGAAAGCAGGGATTATTTTCACTGGAACCGGCCCGATTCTTATATTAACCACCTTCGAATCTTTTAAGGACCCCAAACTGATCGCCAAATTGGATGTGAAGGGGATTACAAAGTTCATCGCCTGTGAGGTACCGGTGGATCTGGCAAAGGCAAAGTACGGAAATCATTTTTCAGTGGTTATGGGGGATCTCAGCCAGACAGATGACCTGAGGATTTTGGACTATAACGGGTATAATGTGTTTCATAACTTCTCATTTTCTGAAATGGGCAGGCCGATCTATCATGAACTTTAGTCCGTGAAGCAGGTTCGGTAAGAAAAAGTTCTCAGGTGGAGTGTTTGTCTGCCTTTTTCCGGCGAGTCAGGATCAACCAGAGGATTACCGCGGCAATAATCATGGCCAGGCATAGGATCTGGCCCATGGACAGGATTCCCCAGAAAAGCCCGATTTGCGGGTCCGGTTCTCGAAATAACTCCACTACAAAGCGAAAGACCCCATAGCCTCCCAGAAACAAGCAGACCATGGCTCCGGGATGGAGTTCGAGATCCTTGAGTCTCCAGAGAATTATAAAGAGCACAATGCCTTCCAAAACAGCTTCATAGAGCTGGGAGGGGTGCCTGGGAATCGGCCCGCCTGCAGGAAAGATCATGGCCCAGGGTACCGTGGAGGGACGGCCGAAGAGTTCCCCGTTGATAAAGTTACCCAGTCTTCCAAGGAAGAGGCCGATAGGTGCGGTGACGATGACCGTGTCCGCCACATCCAATACCGGCAACCTGCGGAGCCGGCAGAATAGAAAACCCGCCAAAAGGGCTCCTATGAGCCCGCCGTGAAAAGACATGCCCCCATGCCATACCGCGAGGAACTCCAGGGGATGTCTCAGGTAATCGCCGAGTTCGGCAAACTGGTAAAAGAGTATGTAACCCAGCC